>JBOGYU010000210.1:0-7883 GCA_050696935.1 Solirubrobacteraceae bacterium
CCGCCGAGCGGCGCACGCGGCGCAGCCCCTGCCCGGCGGCCGCCCACGTCTCCGCGGGCCCGCCGATCGCCAGCGCCGCCTCCTCGATCCGCACCCCGCGGCGCTCCAGCGCGCCCGCGAACAGCCCGGCCACATGCTCGGCCAGCGCCTCGTCGTAGCGGCGCGAGCCGAGCGAGAGGAGCACGAGCAGGTCGACGTCGCGCGGGCCGAGCAGCACGCCGAAGCCGGTCGAGCCGAGCGCGGCGCGGAGGTCGCCCGAGAGTCCCGTCCAGGTCAGGTCGGCTGCACGGCGCGGGCGCGGGCCGCGCCAGCTCGCCGCCACGGGCAGCAGCGCGCCACGAGCCGGAAAGCCGAGCGCCTCGGCGCGGCGGCGGGCGTCGGCCGCCTCCACCCGCGCGTCGGAGAGGTCGGACAGGAACGCCCCGCGCGAGCGCGCGCGCAGGTGCTCCTCGTGCTGCTGGCCGAGCAGGTCGATCGCCACCGCCAGCGCCGCTCGCTCCACCGCCACCCGGTCGAAGTCGTCCAGCGGCTTCTCGACGGCCAGCGCCATCAGGCGTCCCCACGAGGTGTCCATCAGCCGCACGTCGACCAGCAGCGTGCCGCCGGGCACCTCGCCGCGGTCCTCGGCGCGGTGCACGTCGGCCCACGCCGACAGCGCCACGTCGTCCCCCGAGCGGCCGGAGACGTAGAACACGAGCTCGTGCCCGGCGTCCTCCAGCACCACCGGGTTGCCGACCGCGGCGGCCAGCTCGGCCAGGATCTCCGGCACCCCGCGCCCGTGCAGGATCAGCTCGGTGAAGCGGCGGTGGATCTCCTCGCCCCGCCGCAGCAGCTCGAACTGGCGGTGCAGCACGGCGGCGTGCACCGCCTCGGTGATCTCGATGAACCGCACCGACCGCCGGAACGCGATCACGGGGACCTCCGCCGCCGCGCACGCGCGCACCACCGGCTCGGGCACCCGCTCCCGCCACGTCGTGCCGAGCTCGACCGCGACGGCGGCCGCCCCCTGGCCGATCAGCGACGCGATCCAGCGCTCCTGATCGCGCGCGCGAGGGCCGGGCCCAATTCCCGTGGTAAGGACGAGCTCGCCGCCCTTGAGCAGGTCCGTGGGATCGGCCATCTCGATCACGTGCGCCCAGCGCAGCTCGCGGTCGAGCGCGCCGTCGCAGCACACCACCTCCGGCAGCGCGCGCCGGACGACCGGCAGTTCCAGCACCTCGGCAAGCGTGAGCATACGTTCCGTCACCCATTCTGGACGAACGCACGCCGCTGTGTCCATTGCAGAGTCCGGCGCAAGGCGGGACAGTCCCGCTCCAGGTTGGAGGGGTCACTCATCGACAACGCGCACGGACATGCGCGCTCAACGCCCGAGGGCCACAATACCCGGCGATGAGTGACGCCGACATCCAGCTGGAGGAGGTCACCAAGCGGTTCGGTGACACCACCGCGGTCGACGACCTGACGCTCTCGATCGAGCGCGGCGCGTTCTACGCGCTGCTCGGCCCGTCGGGCTGCGGCAAGACGACGACCCTGCGGATGATCGGCGGCTTCGAGGACCCCACCGCGGGCCGGGTCTACCTCGGCGGCGACGAGGTGACACAGCTGCCGCCCTACAGGCGGGACGTCAACACGGTCTTCCAGTCGTACGCGCTGTTCCCGCACCTGAGCGTGGAGCGCAACGTCGGCTTCGGCCTGGAGCGGCGGAGGGTCAGCAGGTCGGAGGTCACCAAGCGAGTCCGCGAGGCGCTGGAGATGGTCCAGCTCGGCGGCTTCGAGAAGCGCAAGCCCGCGCAGCTCTCCGGCGGCCAGCAGCAGCGGGTGGCGCTCGCCCGCGCGCTGGTCAACCGCCCCCGCGCGCTGCTGCTCGACGAGCCGCTCGGCGCGCTCGACCTGCGCCTGCGCAAGCAGCTGCAGATCGAGCTCAAGCGGATCCAGCAGGAGGTCGGCATCACCTTCGTGCACGTCACGCACGACCAGGAGGAGGCGATGACGATGGCCGACACGATCGCGGTGATGAACGAGGGCCGGATCGAGCAGGCCGGCACCGCCGCCGACCTCTACGAGCGCCCCCGCACCGAGTTCGTCGCCGGCTTCCTCGGCATCTCCAACCTCGTCGACGCCCGGCTGCGCGCCTCGCAGAACGGGCTCGCCACGGTCGAGACGCACGACGGGGCGACGCTCCACGTGCCCTCGGACCGGATCGGCCCGCACGGGAGCGACGCGGTGCGGGTCGGCGTGCGGCCGGAGAAGGTCACGATCGCGCCCGCCGGCAGCGCCCTCGCCGAGGGCGCCAACGTCCTGCGCGGCACGATCGTCGTGGCGTCGTTCCTCGGCGTCTCGATCCAGTACGTGATCCGGGCCGCCGGCGGAGAGGAGCTGACGGTCTTCGCGCAGAACCTGGACGGGATCGAGCCGGAGTCGCTCGGCCCCGGCCGGGAGGTCCAGCTCAGCTGGGCGCCGCAGCACACCTTCGTCGTAGCCAAGGAGGGGTCTCAATGACCGATCTGGAGCGGTTCCTCGAGCTCGAGCGCCTGTCCCGGCGGCGCTTCCTCGGCAGGGCCGGGAGCACCGGCCTCGCCCTCTCCGGCCTGTCGGCCTTCATCGCCGCCTGCGGCGGCGTGGAGGGCACGCAGGAGGAGGCGCAGGAGCGCGAACAGGAGCGCACGCAGGAGGTCAACCACCCCAAGACCGAGATCGGCGACTGGACGTTCTCCAACTGGCCGCTGTACATGGACAAGAAGCTGATCCGGCGCTTCAACCGCGAGTTCGGCGGCGACTGCAAGTACGTCGAAGACATCAACGACAACTTCGAGTTCTTCGGGCGCGTGCGCCAGCAGCTCGAGCAGGACCAGTCGATCGGGCGCGACATCGTCGTGCTTACGGACTACATGGCCGGCCGCTGGGTGCGCAACGGCTACGTCGAGCCGATCGACAGGAAGAACGTCAGGAACAGCTCCAACCTGGTCGACAACCTGAAGTCCATCAACTACGACCCCGAGCGTACGTTCACGCTGCCCTACCAGGGCGGCGCGATCGGGCTGGGCTACGACATCGAGCGGACCGGGCGGGAGCTGAGCTCGGTCCAGGACCTGTTCGACCCGGAGTTCAAGGGCCGCGTGACGATGCTCTCGGAGCCGTACGACTCGGCCTGCACGGTGCTGCTGGGCGACGGGGTCGACGCGTCACAGGCGAGCATCGACCAGATCCAGGGCGCGATCGACAAGATCGACCAGGCCAACCAGGACGGCCAGTTCCGGCGCTTCACGGGCAACGACTACACGACCGACCTCGCGCGCGGGAACGTGTGGGTGTCGCTCGCCTACTCGGGCGACCTGATCCAGCTCCAGAGCGACAACCCGAACCTGCGGTTCGCGTACCCGGAAGAGGGCGCGATGGTGTTCTGGGACAACATGCTGATGCCCGCGAGCGTCGAGCACCCGTACGCGGCGGAGACGATGATGAACTACCTCTACGACCCGGAGATCGCGGCCCAGCTCGCCGCCTGGGTGAACTTCCTGACGCCGGTGAAGGGCGCCCAGGAGATCCTGATGGAGAGCGACCCCGAGATCGCGGAGAACGAGCTGATCTTCCCGCCGCCGGAGGTCCAGGAGAAGCTCACGCCGTACCCGAACCTGTCACCGGAGGACGAGCGGACGATGCAGGAGGCCATGGCGCAGGTCACCGGGGCGTAGCTTGCTGCGGCTCTCGCTCCAGCGCCGGCGGCGGCTGCTGCCGTGGCTCTTCCTGGGGCCGGGGCTGGCGTGGCTGCTGGTGTTCTTCGCGATCCCGCTGGTCAACCAGCTCAACGTCTCGCTGCAGACCGGCAACCCGGAGGAGGGCTACGTCTTCACGTGGGCGTTCGGGACCTACGCCGACGCGGTGGGCGAGTACGGCGACCAGTTCCTGCGCTCGATCGGCTACGCCGCGACGGCGACGGTCCTGTGCTTCGTGATCGGGTTCCCGCTGGCCTACTTCGTGGCGTTCAAGGCGGGCCGCTTCAAGAACCTGATGCTGCTGCTGATCATCCTGCCGTTCTTCGTCTCGTACGTGCTGCGGACGGTGAGCTGGCAGCTGATCCTGGCCGACAACGGGTTCGTCGTGGACACGCTGAAGAGCCTCGGCCTGGTGGGTGAGGACGGGCGGCTGCTGGCCACGCGCACGGCCGTGATCGCGGGCATCACCTACAACTTCCTGCCCTTCATGGCGCTGCCGCTGTACGTGTCGCTGGAGAAGATCGACCGGCGGCTGATCGAGGCGGCGACCGACCTCTACGCGAGTCGCGCCACCGCCTTCCGCAAGGTCACGCTGCCGCTGGCGCTGCCGGGCATCTTCGCCGGCTCGCTGCTCACCTTCATCCCGGCGTGCGGCGACTTCATCAACGCCGCGCTTCTGGGCACGCCGCGCCAGTTCATGATCGGGAACGTCATCCAGTCCAAGTACCTGGTGATCCAGGACTACCCGGAGGCGGCGGCGCTCTCGTTCATCCTGATGAGCTTCATCCTCGTCGGGATCGCCCTGTACGCGCGCGTCCTCGGCGCCCGCAACCTGACCGAGGCGGCGATCTGATGGCGGCGCGCAACTGGGCGCTGGGCATCTGGTCGGGCCTGGCGCTGCTGTACCTGTTCATCCCGATCTTCGCGATCGTGGTGTTCTCGTTCAACGACCCGGTGGGGCGGTTCAACTTCACCTGGGCGGGCTTCACGCTCGACCACTGGGCCAACCCGTTCGAGAACCCGGACCTCGCGGCGGCGATGAAGAACTCGCTGCTGATCGCGGCGTGCTCGACCGCGATCGCCACCGCGCTCGGCACGTTCATGGCGCTGGCGCTCGTGCGCTACGGCTTCCGCGGGCGCTCGCTGGTCGACTTCTTCGTGTTCCTGCCCCTGTCGACGCCCGAGGTCGTGATCGGCGCCGCGCTGCTGGCGCTGTTCCTGACGATGGCGGTGAACACCGGCTTCGCGACGATCGTGATCGCGCACGTGATGTTCACGGTCTCCTACGTGGTGGTGACCGTGAAGGCGCGGCTGGAGGGGATGGACCGCCACGTCGAGGAGGCGGCCATGGACCTCGGGGCGACCGAGTGGGCGACGTTCCGCAAGGTGACGCTGCCGATGATCGCGCCCGGCGTGGCGGCCGCCGCGCTGCTGGCGGCGGCGATCTCGGTGGACGACTACGTGATCACGAGCTTCAACGCCGGCCAGACGATCACGTTCCCGCTGTTCATCTTCGGCGCCACCCGCCAGGGCGTGCCGCCCGAGGTCAACGTGCTCGCGACCGGCCTGCTGCTGGTGGTGCTCGTGCTGATGGCGCTGAACGTGCTGCTCCAGCGGCGGCTGGCGCGGCGCGACGCGCTCACCGCAGTGCCCATTCCCCCATCTCCGGCCCGAACCCCGAGTCCGGCTGGAACTGGAACGCCCTGAGCTTCGCCTCGCGCTTGACCTGGAAGGGCAGGCAGCCCTCCCTGGTCCGCGGTCGCTCGCCCGTGATCCCCTTGATCGGGTCCTCGACCTCGAGCACCTGGACCTCGATGTCGCCGGCGAGGGATCGGTCCATGGTGTGGCGACCGTACCTTTCGCGGAGACGGCCAAAGCAACGGATGGCTCAAATCCGGCGCGCGTCCCGCCGATATCCGGAGGGATGCGTCGCCCATGGCACAACCGGCTCGGCGCCGGGCACCTGATCGCCGCGTGCGCGGCGGCCGTGCCGCTGCTGATGATCCTCGTGGTCGGCGAGCGGCCCGCGCAGCCGAGCGCCGAGGCGCACTTCTGGCCGGTCGTCGCCGCCGCCGGCATCGCCGCCGCCGTGTCCGGCGGGCTTACCTTCGCCGGCGCGCGGGCGCGCGACGGCCGGGCGATCCTGCTCGGCACCGCGTTCTCGACCATGACCGCGCTGCTGGCGGTGCACGGGCTGGCGACGCCGACCGTGCTCGTCGGCCCGAACGGCGTGATCGCGCTGGCCGGCGGGCTGTCGCTGCCGATCGGGGCCGGCCTGCTCGCGCTCACCGCGCTGCCCGGCCTGCGCCGGCCGCAGCGGATCCGGCCGCTGCTCGCGCTCCAGGCGGCGCTGGCTGCCGGGGTGCTGGCGCTGGGGGCGGCCGGGCTGCTGGTGCCGGCGCTGGTCCCGGCCGTGCCCCAGGCGGGGTCCGTCGAGGCGATCGCGCTGCTGGCCTTCGGGCTCGCCTGCGTCGCCGTGCTCGCCCACCGCGCGGTGCGCACCCACGCTCTGACGCGGCGCCCGGCCGACCTGATCGTGGTGGCGGGTTGTGCGTGGCTCGGGGTGGCGCTGGTCACGCAGCTCGCGCTCGGGCCGATGACGCTCGCCTTCTACGCCGGCCACGGCTTCGAGCTCGGCGGGATCGCGCTCGTCGGCATCCCGACGGTCCTCGACCTGGCGCGCGGCGGTGCCTCCCGCCCGCTTGTGGGCGACCTGGCGGCGACCGAGCTGGTGGCGGCCGAGGAGGCATACCTCGGCACGCGGGTGCGCGCGCTGCTCGTGCGGCTCGCCGAGCGCGACACCTCCACCGCCGAGCACACCCGCCGCGTCGCCCTGCTCGCCGCGCAGGTGGGCGAGGAGCTCAAGCTGCCGCCGCGGCTGCGCCGCCACCTGGCGGTCGGCGGGCTCCTGCACGACATCGGCAAGCTCTCCGTGCCGCTGGAGATCCTGCGCAAGCCCGGGCCGCTCTCCGACGAGGAGTTCGCGGAGATCCGCCGGCACCCGGAGGCCGGGCGGCGGCTGCTGGAGGAGCTGGGCGGCTTCCCGGTCGGCGTCCGCCGGCTGGTGTCCGACCACCACGAGCGCCTGGACGGCGCGGGCTACCCGCGCGGGTTGCGCGCCGACGAGCTGCCGATCGAGACGCGCATCCTCGCGGCCTGCGACGTCTACGACGCGCTGGTCTCCGACCGGGTGTACCGCGGCGCGTGGACGTCCGAGCGCGCGCTCGCGCTGCTGCGCTCCGACGCCTACGACCAGCTTGTGGTGGAGGCTTTGGAGCGGGTGCTCGGCACGCCGGCGTGGGTCGCCGGCCTCGCACCGGCGGTGAAGCCCACCGCGCCGCCGCTTGCGCGCCGCGCGCGACCCGCCTAGCGCACTTTGAACGCGCCGGCGGCGGCGCTCGTAGTTGGGGCCATGAACGTGCCCGTCGCTCCCCGCGAAGCGCACCTCCGGGCGCTCTACGACGAGTACGCCGGACCGCTGCTGGGCTACGTACAGGGGCTGCTCGGGGAGGACCGCGCGCTCGCCGAGGACGTCGTCCAGGAGACGCTCCTGCGCGCCTGGCGCCAGGGCGACCGGCTCGAGCGCCGGCACGCGCGCCAGTGGCTGTTCACGGTCGCCCGCAACCTCGCGGTGGACCGGTACCGGGCCCGCCGGGCGCGGCCGCAGGAGACGGGCGAGGCGCCGCTGCGCTCGCTCGAGGCCCCCGACGAGCTCGAGCGGGCGCTGCTCGCATGGCAGCTCGCCGACGCCCTGCGGGCGCTGAAGCCCGCGCACCGCCAGGTGGTCGTCGAGCTGTACTACCGCGACCGGTCCGTGGCCGAGGCCGCCGCGGTGATCGGCGTCCCCGAGGGCACGGTGAAGTCACGAACGTACTTCGCGCTCCGAGCGCTCCGGCGCGCGCTGGAGGAGCGGGGGGTGACGCGGCCGTGATGTGCCCGGTCCGCCGCTCGCTCGGGGTGTACGTGCTCGACGCGCTCGAGCCGGCCGAGCGCGACGTAGTCGATCTCCACCTCGCGCGCTGCGGGGAGTGCCGGCGCGAGCTGGAGCGGATCGCCTCCCTCCCGGAGCTGCTCGCCCGCCTGCCGCTGGTCGAGGCGGAGCGCCTGGCGCCGGCTCCCCAGCCGTCCGCCGGGCTCCTGGACCGATTGCTGGCGGCCGCGCGCGAGAGC
>JBOGYU010000211.1:0-7874 GCA_050696935.1 Solirubrobacteraceae bacterium
AGCATGCTGCTGTTCCGTTCACCTTTCGGATCCGGGTAGAGCCATTGGACCCAAGAACCTTCCTTCGAGTTCCTCCCGGCTGCGCCGGGGATACAACAGAGCGCCTCGCGGCGCATTTGGCGTAGATCGCCGTCGTCAGCACCTGCCGGTGACGCAGCACCTGGCCGATCTCCTCAAGGCTGGCACCGGCCCGCAGCATCTGCGTGGCGGCGGTATGCCGCAGCCGGTGCGCGTGGATCTGGCCGAGCCCCGCGCGATCAGCGGCGGCGACCACGATCTGCGTGATCCCGCCCTTCGTCAGGCCGTGGTGCGGCGCGCGGACGCGCACGATCAACGACCGGTCCAGAGCGGTCGTCGGCCGCCCGCCCTGTAGGTAGGCGACGATCGCCTCGCCGACGTCCCCGGGCAGCGGCAGCCGCTCCGTCCGCGGCGCCTTGCCACGGATCACCAGCTCCCCGGCACGCCAGTCGACGTCCTCGAGCCCAAGCGCGGCGACCTCGCCCGCGCGCAACCCCAGGCGCGCCAGCATCACCAGCACCGCGTAGTCGCGCCTGCCGTTCGCGGTATCGCAGTCGCATGAGCCAAGCAGCGCCTGCAGCTGCTCGGGCTCAAGCGCGCGTGGCAGCCCCGACAGCCGCCACGACGCCGCCGACGGCACCGCCTCGGCCAACGGCCCACTCACGATGCCGCGTAGGTGCAGGAATCCGAGCAGCGACCGCAGGGCGGTCACCGTCATCTTCGCCGCTCCACGCGACTGCGCCGGACACCTCGCCACGACGAACGCAACGACATCCGCCGCGCTCAGCCCCGCCAGGTCAAGCTCGTCGCCCTCGCGCAGGCGACCGTCCAGGAACGGCCGCACCGCCAGCACGTAGCCCTCGATCGTCGGCGGCGTCAGCGCACGCTCGACAGCCAGGTACTCGCGGTAGTCGACCAGTAGCACCTCGACCGCGCCCACCGCCAGACGCGGCGAGGCCGCCGGCGCGACGCCCAGGCCGCGCAGATAGGAAAGCAGCGGCGCCATCGCCCGCGCCGTCACGCGGTCCGTGTAGCCCGCCGCCCGCCGCTCGGCCAAGAACCGCTCGACGACCTCGCTCGTCAGCTCGTCCGCGCCGAGCCCCTCGCCCGCAAGCCAACGGCTCGCATGCGCCATCAACTGCAGCTGGAAGGTCGCCGGCGTGCGCCGGTACCCCAGACGCGCAAGCTCGGCGGCGAACCCCGCCGCGAACACCTCCAACGGGCCCGACACCCTGACCCGCAACGGATCATGCACGACGCTCTCCTCTCACTCGACGAAAGCGCCAGTATCGACCCACCCCGCTCGCGTTATGCCGACAAGATCAGCGACAAGCAGCCGTCTTCACGGGCCTCTCGCGCGCGAGTCGGCATAACGCGCAAGTCGGCATAGTGGCGTTTATGCCGACGTCGGCATAAACGGCACAAGCAGCGCAACGTCGAAGACCACCTGCCCGAGCGGGAGCGGCCGTGGGTGCGGGCGCTGCTGCGCAAGGCGTGGGCTGACCCCGACCACGCCGCGGCGCTCGCCGCGCTCACGGCGCTCGCGCGCACGCTCGACAAGACGCACCCCGACGCCGCCGCGTCGCTGCGGGAGGGACTCGAGGAGACGCTCACCGTCACCCGCCTCGGCGTCCCCGGGGCGCTCAAGCGCACCTCTGCTCGACGAACCCGATCGAGTCCATGATCTCGACCGTGCGGCGCACACAGCGCAACGTCAAGCGCTGGCGCTCAGGCGACATGCGCATGCGCTGGACCGCCGCCGGCCTCGCGGAAGCGCAGCGCAGCTTCCGGCGCGTCAAGGGCCACCGCGACCTCCCCAAGCTCACCGCCGCGATCCGCCGCGAACTGACACCGACCCCGACCGAGGACGCCGCCGCCGTCCGCGCCGCCTGACACACTCACACCTCAGGGCCGCCGTCGAAGTTCTACAGCGACCGGGACATCGTCCGGCGATTCAGGCTCGCTTGGCGCGCGGGCCGGAGCTATGGTCGCCGGCGTCCGTATAGGTGGCCCCGCCGGCG
The DNA here is from genome assembly GCA_050696935.1 of Solirubrobacteraceae bacterium. Lineage (GTDB taxonomy): Bacteria > Actinomycetota > Thermoleophilia > Solirubrobacterales > Solirubrobacteraceae > DASSUW01. The sequence goes on from JBOGYU010000211.1 coordinate 2,040, forward strand.
CACCAACGCCCCGGGGCCTGGCACCGAGGAACTGGGCCTCGATGCATCGCCGATTGTCGCGCGCTTGGCGTGGCGGTGGGCGTGGCTGGGACCGGGCCTGCTCTTCGGTGCCCCGAACCGAAGGGAGCAGACCGTGCCCTTGACCATCACTCGCGCGCAGCGGGACGCGATCTACGAGATCGTGATCAACCACCTGACCGCGATCGGCGACGTATGGCTGTGCGTCGAGCGTCGCGAGTTCGCGGACGCGAAGAGGATGGGCCGCGACTTCGCCGAGGACCTGCGGCTGCTGGACGATCTCGGGTGGGCGCAGGCTACTGACCGCGAGACGGTCGCGCTGACCGTTCCGCCCGACGAGCTGACCCGCACGCTAGCGCGCCTGCACAGGGATGCCGCCGGGTCGCTCGGCACATACGTGTCGCGCCCGAAGGACGACGAGGAGCTCGCGCCAGGTAGCTGGCGAACCGTGGATGGCATAGAGCCCGGGCCCCGTGCTGACTTCGGTACTGACCTCGGAAACGAGGACGCCAGGGCCGGCGAGATGCGCGCGCGACCTTGAGCGTCCGATGGTCGAGGATGTTGGTCTCGTCGAAATCCTCGTCCCAGAACCCGATGCAGCGCTTATCGGCCAGCTCGAACACGTGCAGATGTGAGAGATCCCAGCGCGCGGACGCCGCGTTGATCGCGACCGCCAGCTGCTCGAAGGTGTGCCCGGGTCCCACGATCATCGTGCGGCCAGGCGGCGGGCGCAGGTCGAGGCCGCCGCCCCCCTCGAGCACGACCCGGATCTCCCGCACGTGCGCGCCATCGGGACGGACGCTCTCATTCCGATTCCGCCGGCCGGTGACGCGCCTGCCACCGGCGCGTGAGCACGCCGACCACCAGCCCGGCGATGAGGGCCGCGGCCACCAGCGCCATCTCCCGGGCGCCGGAGGTCACCGGCGCGTCGACATCGACGAACGCCAGCGCCGCCCCAAGCGCTGCGAACTGGACGACCAGCCGTGGATCGCTCGACTGGACGGCCCCGAGCGCCGGGCCGATCAGCCTGACCGCACACAGCCCGCCGGCCAGCGCGAGACCGCACACCAGCGCCCACTCCCAGACCGCGTCGGGACGCGGCGGACCGGCGAGAACGACGGCGAGCTTGGCGAAGGCCGCGGCGACGACAAGCTGCGCGATGAAGAGGACAGTGAACCTGCGCGGACGCCGCATCGTGACCCCTTGCGGTTAGGCGCCGCCTTCGCGGCGGCGCTCGTGGCCGTTCGGAGGCGAGGCGGACGGCAGCACGCCCTCCCGCGGGCCTGCGTCAGTCTTCTGACAAATCGGAGGCATTCTGCGCCGCCCAATCGCTCGCGCGTGGTGGTTCGGCTCGGCACGCGTCTCCAGCATGTCGAGGGGCTCGCCGGGGGGTTGTTCCGCGGGTCGAGCGGTGCCAGCGGCGTGCCGCTCGGTTGCAGATGGCGGCGCAGCTGGAACGATGCGTTCCGTGAGCGACCTCGCGAACGAGGCCCCGAGCGCACCCGAGCTCGAACGGCGGGCCGCGCCGCGGGCCCGGATGGCCCTGGCGTGCACGCTGCGCCAACGCACGAGCTCGCCGATCTGGGCGGAGACCATCGACGTCGGGCTCGGAGGGATGTCGGTCCGGGCGACACGGCCCCTGCGTGCAGACGCGCTCGTCGACTTCGACCTCGCCGAGAGCGAGGAGTCGCACGTGACCGGCGAGGCGCGCGTCATACGGCTCGCCGGCCCCCGCGTATACGGACTGCGATTCGAGCGGCTGCGCGAGCCGATGCCCGAGCGGCTGCGCCGGCTCGTGCACGGCGCCCGCTGACGCATCGCTAGTCGCGGCGCAGGTGGGCTCTCCCGCGTTCCTGACCCCCTGCGGATCGCGTCGCGCCCTAGCCGGTGCACGGCATGCAGCCGCCACACTAGACGGCCACAGTGCCCTGCGAGATCAACGCTCCGGAGTCGACTCCTGCGTCGCCTCGCCCGCCGCGTCCCCGTCGCCCATCCGATCCTTCCTGTCTGCCGCTGTCGCCGATGCGCTCGCTCCGGCCGGATCCGCGGTGGTCGCCGCCGGAGCCCTCCTCGAGGACCGGCCCTGACCCGTGCGAGCGGCGCGGCGCTTCGCGGCCGCCGGCTTGGCACCAGGAGCGCCGGGCTTCATCTCGGTGTCGGTCGCCGAAGCCCGAGCTGCTGATGTCGATCGGCCGCGGCCCCGCGGGGCGGAGCGCTTCCCGCTCGCCGATTCCCCAGCCTGCTCGTCAGCGGCACGCTCGGCGACCGGCTCGCCACCGCCGAGTCGATAGCCGACTTCGCCGGCTGGGAGATGCTCCTCGAGCACCTCGCCGCGTCCGATCATCCGCCGCAGGTTCTGTGCCACCCCGGCGCCCGACAGCCCAGTCACCTGCTTCAGCTCGCCCTTGCCGATACCGGGCCGCTCTCCCACCACAGCGAGGAGCTGCTCCCGGGTGGCTGCTCGTGCCGCAGGCGTGCTCGAGCGCCGCGCAGCGCTGCGGGGTGCGCGTGCGCGAGCCGCCGACCCGCTTCGTCCGGCTCTCCGGCCGCTCGCCGCACGGCGCGGCGATCCGTCCGTCAGCGCCCGCTCGGCCTCCTGCAGTCGCTCGTACTCCGCGACAAGCGGTCGGAGCTCCATCACGCGTGCATGCAGTTGTTTGCGAATCGAGTCGAGCAGATCTGCCATCTCAGTCCTTCCGGTGGTCGCCGCGGCAGGGTACCGCCACGAGGGAACGTCCAATAGCGCGGCGCAGGCCGCCCGCCACGCCCGATCGAACTGCTCGCCCCGGCGACGACTCGCCGCCAGACGCTCACGAAGCGCTGCCAGGTCGAGGGCCAAGGCCGGCCATCGGCGGCGAAGGCTACGGCGGATGCATCGAATGCGCGCGGGCGGCCTCCGGCCGAGTCGGGTGGTTCACTCCACTCGTGACGCGACCGCCAACCACCGCTGCGCTGCGGATGCCTACCGGTCTCGACCGCGGGGCGCGGAAGGCTCTGCTGCGCCCCTTGCTTCGCCCCGGGCAGCCGCCGACAGACATAACCCTCGTGAACGCCCTGTTCGACCGAGGGGCCTACGGCGATCTGAGCGACTACCTTGCGGCAGTGGCCGAAGTCTGGGGGCGCGGAGCGGCGAGCGCGATCACCAAGGCGATGGAGGACGAGCGCTATGTCGAGTACGTCGTTCCGAGGGTTGAGCCGATGCCGTTCCTGCTGTCGATCCCCGAACCGGATTTCCTAACGGCCGTGGAAGCTGGCTTGCCGTTCGTGGCCAACCCTCACCCGCTCGCGGGCCTACCTACCCGGCTCAGCGCCATCTGCGCGCAGCGCGGCCTGCCGTATCGGATGGAGGGCGTCGGGCGCACTGCCCACTTCGTGTGGATCGGAGACGCAGTTGTCAACGAGCAGGTCATCGCCCCCGCGTTGTCGGCCCTCGCTGATCCGCGCTTCGCCAGGGGCCAAGTGTGGAGTTCGCGTCCGCCCGCGACGAGTTGAGAGCCGCCACTCCGCGGGCGCGCAAGCAGGCCGTCGCTGAGGCGTGCAACGCCGTGGAGAGCGCCATGAAGGTGCTGCTTGACGAGCGCCAGATCGGGCGGCCGAAGCCCGAGAACGCGCAGAATCTCTTCAACGCGCTTTCGGCGAAGGGTGCTGTCCCCAAGTAGACCGAGGAAATCGTGCTCGCGGCGTCGCGCTTCGGGAACCGCAAGGGGCGCCACGGGGCCGGGCCTGTCGCGCACGATGTTGCTGCCAGCGAGGCAGAAGCCGTAGCCAGTTCGGCGGCCACTGCCCTCACGTTCCTCGCGGCGCGGCTGCCTTGAGACAGCCGCGGGCTGCGTAACTCGGCGGCCTCCCGTAACGGGCGTCCGGTGGGCTCGGCCGCCACCAGCGCATGACACACTTGCGGCCGATGCAGGACGGGGAGGCAGCGAAGCACCAAGCGGTCCACGATGCGGCGGTGCACAAAGCGGGGCAACTCCACAACGTCGGCTGGGAACAGGGCGCACGAGCAGCCATCTGGGCGCGAGCCGTATCGGATGAACTGGAGCGCCACGAAACCGCGCGCCGAGACTTCGGGCAACGGCAGGACCGAGAAGCGTGGGAGCGGATCCACAGCACCGCGCTAATGCTCGTGGTGGCCATCGACCAGGTCCTCTCGTTCGAGCGCCGGGTGCGCAAGCTCACCGGCGATGCCGAACTGGCGCGCGCACGAAAGGACTTCGACGCCGTAGGACCACGTGCCAAGGCGCTCCGTGATCTCGTCGCCCACCTCGATGAGTACGCCACCGGCACGGGGCGGCGCCAGACTGGCGAGGCTCAGCCGCCGATCACAGACCCGTACCTAAGTCACAGCCGCAGGGACATCGTTGACCGCTCACTGTGTCGGATTGCCGCACGCACATCGTTTACCGAGGAGAGTGAGTGAGAGCGCGTGAGCGTCGCGGAGCCGAGCCCGGAGGGCGAGGTGCAGCGACGCTCACGCGCTGCGCGCCGCCGGCGCGGGGGGTCAGCCGCCGGGTGTGGGCAGCCGGGCGGCGGTCAGCAGCTCCCCTTGGTCGTTGCAGATGAGCAGGTTGTGCTGATCGGCGGGGAGCGCGAGGTCCAGCGCGGCGGTGACGTACTGGTAGGCGCTGCCGTCGGGCATCGCGATCGCGCGGCCGAGGAGGCGCAGCTTGTGGTCGGAGCGGATGAACCGGATGAACTCGACCCTGCCGCACCTGGGCCATGCGGCGGGGAGCTCGGTGAGCGGGCGCGGGGCCCGCGGCTTGCTGGCCGTGGTGGTCTGTTCGGGAGCCAGGCCGCCGGTGGCGCTGTAGCGGTGCTGGGCGTTGTGGAAGCGCTCAAACGCGCCGGCGCGCGCGGCCAGGTGCTCGACGCCGGTGAACCGCTCGGTTCGGAAGAAGCGCTTCTCGAAGGTGTCGTTGAAGTGCTCGATCGTGCCGTTGCGCCACGGCTCCCGCGGCGGGATGAACACCGGCGTGGCGCCCTGGTGCAGGCACACGCGCACGACCTCGCCGATCCCGGTCGGCGACACGAACGGGCCGCCGTTGTCGAACTGGATCCGCGCCGGCACGCCGTGGCGCGACCACAGCGCGTGCAGCGCTCTGAGCACGCGCTGATCGCCGCGATCCTCGACGATCTCGATCCCGGCGTGGTGGGAGGCGACGTCGATCTGGTTCAGCGCATGGAAGCGTACGCCGCCGTCGAGATGGCGCGGGCCGACCAGATCGACCTGCGCCACGTCCCCGGGCCGCTTCGCGGCCGGTGCCGGGTACGGGATCCCCTTGCTCGCTCGGCGGCCGGGACGCTGGCGCTTGGTCGCGCCGGCGCGCTCGAGGATCTCCTCGATCGTGCGCCGGGGCGGCACGACCGCGCCGAGCTTCTCCAGCTCCCACGCGATCGCCGGCGCGCCGACCTGCGCCCACGGGTTGGCCTCCAGCCGAGCGCGCACCTCCAGCACCTGCGCCTCAACCCCAGCTGCCGTGCGGTTCGCCACCCGCTTCGGCGCCCGCGAGCGACCCTCCGCCCAGGACCGATCGTGCGGGTCATACCGCGCCGCCCACTTCGCGACCCACTGCCGCGTCCTGCCCAGATCCCGGGCGATCGCCCGCGGCGACTCGCCCGCCAGCCTTCGACGCGCCGCCTCCCGACGCGCCACGATCTCAGGATCTTCCATCCGAACCTCCCGCGCTCGACCGACACGAGCACGCGAGCCTCAACCCAGGCGCGGATGGAAACGATGTGCTTGCGGCTCCAGCCCCCAGCCCGGTAAACGATGTCCTTGCGGTCAGCGGTAAACGATGTGTTTGCGGCCGTCACCTA
>JBOGYU010000212.1:0-7832 GCA_050696935.1 Solirubrobacteraceae bacterium
CCTCCACCCCGTGCGCGTCGAGCGCGTCCAGCCCGTGCACGCGCGCCGCCGCGTCGCGCAGCGCCCGGGCGTGCTCGCCCGTCGTACGCTGGAGCAGCGTCCCATCGATGTCGAAGAGGAGGAGCAGCGCGCGGCTCAACGGCGCAGGTCCAGCCCGGGCTCGAGCCTGCGGGCGAAGGCCGCGATCAGCCGCGCCGCGTTCTCCACGTCGTCGAGCTGGACCATCTCCACCGGCGAGTGCATGTAGCGCAGCGGGACGGAGACGACCGCCGAGGGGATGCCCGCGCGCGAGATGTGGAACGCGTCCGCGTCCGTCCCCGTGGCGCGCGAGGAGGCCGCGACCGTGAACGGGATGCCCTCCGCCTCGCCGGCCGCGTGCAGGAGCTCGAACACCGTCGGGTCGAGCGTCGAGCCGCGCGTCAGCACGGGGCCCGAGCCGAACTTGTGCCGCCCGATCTCCTTCTCCTCGGTGCCCGGCGGGTCGGTCGCGAACGTCACGTCCACCACCACGGCGATGTCCGGCCGCAGGGAGTACGCGGTGGTGTGGGCGCCGCCGAAGCTGATCTCCTCCTGCGCCACGGCCACCGCCGCCACCTCGCCGGGAGCACCGCCCGCCTCGGCCACGAGCCGCGCCGCCTCCAGCGCCACGAAGCAGCCGAGCCGGTTGTCCAGCGCCCGCGACATCACGCGCCGGTTGGGCAGCTCCACGGGCTCGCCGGCGATCACCGCCACGTCGCCGATCCGCACCAGCGAGCGCGCCTCGTCCCCGTCCTTCGCCCCGATGTCGACGTGCAGGTGCTTGAGCTCGGGGACCTTCTTGCGCTCCTCGTCCTTGAGCAGGTGGATCGGCTTCTTGCCCACCACGCCCGGGATGCGACCCTCCCGCGTGGCCAGCTCGACCCGCTGGCCCACGAGGATCACCGGGTCCCAGCCGCCGACGCCCGTGAACCACAGGAAGCCGTCGTCGTCGATGTGGTGGACGATCAGCCCGATCTCGTCGATGTGGCCGATCACCGCCACGAACGGCCCGTCGCCCGTGCCGGCGACCCGGGCGACCGTCGAGCCGACGGTGTCGTGCGTGATCCGGGCGAAGTCGCCGGCCGCCTCCCTGAACACGGCGGCGGGCGCCTGCTCATAGCCGGAAGGCCCGGGGGCGGTGAGGAGCTTGCGGAGCGCGTCCGGGATTGGCACGGCGCAGGACTCTAGCGGCGCCGTGATGGGGAGCGCGCCCCATACAGCGGGCGCCGCGGCGCGTCACGATGTCAGCGTGTCGATGTTCTCGCGCGTGGTCGCCGTCAACGCCGGCGTCCTCATGGGCGCCGCGGTCGTCCTCGCGGTGTCGCCGGCGACCGTCTCCTCCGATCTCACGTTCACCGAGGCGGCCGTGCTCGCCGTCGGCACCCTGCTCGTGATCGGCGTCAACGTCGTCCTGCTGCATCGCGTGTTCGGGCCGCTGGAGCGCCTCTCCTCGGTCATGCGCGCGGTGGAGCCGCCGGTGCCCGGCGCGCGGATCGGCCTCGAGCGCGCGGCCGCCGAGGTGACCGACGTGGCGAGCGCCTACAACGACATGCTCGACCGTCTCGAGCGGGAGCGCCAGGACAGCGGCCGCCGCGCGCTGGCCGCCCAGGAGGCAGAGCGCGGGCGCGTCGCCCGCGAGCTGCACGACGAAGTCGGCCAGACGCTGACGGGCGTGATGCTCCAGCTCGAGGGTTTCTCCCGCCAGGCACCGCCCGAGCTGGCGCAGGCGATCCGCCAGCTGCAGGAGACCGCGCGCGAAGGCGTCGAGCGCGTGCGCGATATCGCGCGCGGCCTGCGCCCGCCGGCGCTGGACGAGTTCGGCCTCCGCGCCTCGCTCGCGGGGCTGGCGAGCGGCTTCTCAGAGCGGACCGGCCTCGTGGTCCGCCACCGGTTCGCGCCCGACGTGCCCGAGCTGGCGCCGGAGCACGACCTCGCCTTCTACCGCGTCGCACAGGAGAGCCTGACCAACGCCGCCCGCCACGCCGCGGCCCGATCGGTCGAGCTCGTTCTCGAGCGCCGGGACGGTGCCGTCATCCTGCGCGTCCGCGACGACGGGTGCGGGATCGGCGCGGCCGCGGGCCGGCCGGGGGCAGGGATCAGCGGCATGCGCGAGCGAGCGCTCCTGGTGGGCGGCTCACTGCACGTCGCCGATGCGGACGGGGGCGGCACCGAGGTGCGCTTCGCGATGCCGCTGCAATGACGGTCCCGCTCGTGACGCGGATCCTGCTCGCCGACGACCACGCCGTGGTCCGGCGCGGCCTGCGCATGGTGCTCGACGCGGCGCCCGACCTGCGCGTGGTGGTCGAGGCCGCCGACGGCGTCGAGGCCGTCGAGCGCGGGCTGGACGATCAGATCGACCTCGCGGTGCTCGACGTCGCGATGCCGCGGCGCACCGGACTGCACGCCGCGCGCGAGCTCGCGCGCCGCCGGCCGGACCTGCGGATCCTCATGCTCTCGATGCACGACGTCGACGAGTACTGCTTCCAGGCGCTGAAGGCCGGCGCATGTGGCTACGTGCTCAAGACAGGCGCCGACCGCGACCTCGTGGATGCGTGCCGCGCCGCCATGCGCGGAGAGGCCTTCCTGTACCCGCCGACCGTCCGCACGCTGCTGCGGGCCTGGCTCGACGAGCCGCGCGGCGCGCCGGAGCGCCCCCTGACGCCGCGCGAGGAGGAGGTGGTCAAGCTGGTGGCGGAGTCGTACACCAGCGACCAGATCGCGGGGCTCCTCCAGATCAGCCCGCGCACCGTCGAGCGCCATCGCGAGAACATCCTCGCGAAGCTCGGGATGCGCGACCGGGTCGAGCTCACGCGCTACGCGATCCGGCAGGGCCTGGTGGAGCCATGAGCCCGAATGGGGAGCACTCCCCATGGGAGCCGCCGCGCCCCGCCGTGACCCTGTGGAAGGACCCCGACGAGAGGATCGACATGGCCTCATTCCCACCCCGAGAGAACGAGCAGGCGCCCGCGGGCGCCCCGCGCAACCGCCGGATCGCGAGCGGCGTGCTCGTCGTGCTCGCCGTGGTCGTGCTGGCGGTCCTGATCATCGTGCTCGTCTAGGGCCGTGATCCGGGTCGCCGTCGTGGACGACCACCACGCGGTGCGGCTCGGGCTGCAGGCGGCGCTGGGCTCCGAGCCAGGGCTGATCCCGGTCGGCGCGGCCGACGGCGCGAGCGAGCTCGAGCCGCTGCTGTACCGCACCGACCCGGACGTGGTGCTGCTCGACTACCACCTCCCGGGCACCGACGGGCTGGCGCTGTGCCGGCGGATCAAGCGCGAGGTGCCGGCGCCCGGCGTGGTGCTCTACTCCGCGTTCGCGGATCCGTCCATGACGGTGCCGGCGATCGTCGCCGGCGCCGACGGGATCGTGCACAAGGGGAGCCCCGCGCGCAACCTGTTCGACGCGATCCGGCTCGTCGCGCGCGGCGGGGGTTCCCTCCCCCCGCTGTCGGAGCCGCTGCTGGAGGCCGCGGCCCAGGCCCTCGACCCCGAGGACCTGCCGATCCTGGGGATGCTGATCGACCGCACGGCTCCAGCCGAGGTGGCGGCCACGCTGCACATCGAGCGCGCCGACCTCAACCGGCGCATCGAGCGCATGCTCGGCAGGCTGCGCGTTCCGGTCCCCGGCGCCGCCTCGCCGCCGGGCTGACGGGGCCGCTCAGTCGAGCAGCCCCCGCAGCACGAACTGCAGGATCCCGCCGTGCTTGAAGTACTCGACCTCCTTCGGGGTGTCGATCCGCACCCGCGCCTTGAACTCCGTGTCCCCGGCGCGCACCGTGACCTCGCGCGCCGCGCCGCCCTCGATCCCGGTGATCGAGAGCTCCTGCTCGCCGCTCAGGCCGAGCGACTCCACGGACTCGCCCTCGGCGAACTGGAGCGGGAGCACGCCCATGCCCACGAGGTTGGAGCGGTGGATGCGCTCGAACGACTGCGCGATCACGGCCTTGACGCCGAGCAGGTTGGTGCCCTTCGCGGCCCAGTCGCGGGAGGAGCCGGAGCCGTACTCGGCGCCCGCCAGCACCACCAGCGGCGTGCCCTCCTCGGCGTACCTCATCGCCGCGTCGTAGATCGGCAGCTCCTCGCCGGTGGTTTGGGGGTGGGTGGGTGGGCCGAAAAATCGTGTCACGCCGCCCTCCGTGCCCGGCGCGAGCAGGTTGCGCAGGCGGATGTTCGCGAACGTGCCGCGCATCATCACCTCGTGGTTGCCGCGGCGGGAGCCGTAGGAGTTGAAGTCCTTGTTCTCGACCCCGTGCTCGTTGAGGTACCTGGCCGCCGGCGAGTCGCGCTTGATCGCCCCCGCGGGCGAGATGTGGTCGGTGGTCACCGAGTCGCCCAGGATCGCCAGCACGCGCGCGCCCTCGATGTCCCCCACCGGCGCGGGCTCGCGCGGGAGGTCGGTGAAGAACGGCGGCTGGCGCACGTAGGTCGAGTCGGGGACCCAGGCGAACCGGTCGCCCTCCGGCACGTCGAGCGAGTTCCAGCGCTCGTCGCCCGCGAACACCTCGCCGTAGGAGGACGTGAACATCTCCGAATGCACGGCCTCCTCGATCGTGCGCGCGACCTCCTCGGCGCTCGGCCAGACGTCCTTGAGGTAGACGTCCTCGCCGTCGGAGCCCTGCCCGAGCGGCTCGTCGAGCAGGTCGACGTCCATCGTCCCCGCGAGCGCGTAGGCCAGGCACAGCGGCGGCGAGGCGAGGTAGTTCATCTTCACGTCGGGGTTGATGCGGCCCTCGAAGTTGCGGTTGCCGCTCAGTACGGAGACGACGGCGAGGTCGCGCTCCTCGACCACCTCGGCGATCTCCTCCGGCAGCGGGCCGGAGTTGCCGATGCACGTGGTGCAGCCGTAGCCGACGAGGTGGAAGCCGAGCTCCTCCAGGTACGGGACCAGGCCGGCGCGCTCGTAGTACTCCATCACCACCTTGGAGCCGGGGGCGAGCGAGGTCTTCACCCACGGCTTGACCCGCAGGCCGCGCTCGACCGCGTTCCTGGCCAGCAGGCCGGCGCCGAGCATGACCGACGGGTTGGAGGTGTTCGTGCAGGACGTGATCGCGGCGATCACGACGTGCCCGTGGTCGAGCGCCGTCTCGGTGCCATCGGCGAGCGTGACCGGCGCCTCGACCGACACGCGGTCGGCCACCTGCACGCCGCCGGTGCCGGCGCTCGCCGGCGCGTGGGGGTGGGGATGATCGTGGAAGGCCGGCGGGTCGGAGGCCGGGAACGTCTCCTCCACGGGCTCGTCGTCGTCGTCGGGCTCGGGCAGGAAGCCATCGAGCGCCATCCGGAAGGCGGCCTTGGACTCGGTCAGCGACACCCGGTCCTGCGGGCGCTTCGGGCCCGCCAGCGACGGGACGACCTCGCCGAGGTCGAGCTCCAGCGTCTCCGAGTAGGTCGGCTCCTCGGTGTCCGCGTCGTGCCAGAGGCCCTGCTCGCGCGCGTACGCCTCCACGATCTCGATCCGCTCGGCGGGGCGGCCGGAGAACTCCAGGTAGCGGAGTGTCTCCGCGTCGATCGGGAAGATCGCGCAGGTGGAGCCGAACTCCGGCGACATGTTGCCGATCGTCGCCCGGTCGGCCAGCGGCAGGTTCGGGACGCCGGGGCCGTAGAACTCGACGAACTTGCCGACCACGCCGTGCTCGCGCAGCATCTGCGTGACGGTGAGGACGAGGTCGGTCGCCGTGGCGCCCTCGGGCAGGTCGCCGTGCAGCTTGAAGCCGACCACGCGCGGGATCAGCATCGACATCGGCTGGCCGAGCATCGCCGCCTCGGCCTCGATCCCGCCGACGCCCCAGCCGAGCACGCCGAGGCCGTTGATCATCGTGGTGTGCGAGTCGGTCCCGACCAGCGTGTCGGGGTACAGCGTGCCGTCGTTGTCGAACACCACGCGCGCGAGGTACTCGAGGTTGACCTGGTGCACGATCCCGGTGCCGGGCGGCACGACCTTGAGGCCCTCGAAGGCGCCCTGCCCCCAGCGCAGGAACGCGTACCGCTCGTGGTTGCGGTCGAACTCCTTCTCGACGTTCACGCGGAACGCGTCGCGCGTGCCGAACGCGTCGACCTGCACGGAGTGGTCGATCACCAGCTCGGCGGGGACGAGCGGGTTGATCTTCGACGGGTCGCCGCCGAGGTCGGCTATCGCGTCGCGCATCGCGGCGAGGTCGACGATCGCGGGCACGCCGGTGAAGTCCTGCATCACCACGCGCGCGGGCGTGAAGGCGATCTCCTTCGACGGCTCGGCGCTGTGGTCCCAGGTGGCGAGCGCCTCCACGTCCTCGCGCCGCACCCCCGTCCCGTCCTCGTTGCGGAGGAGGTTCTCGAGCAGGACCTTCAGCGAGAAGGGCAGGCGTGCGACGTCGTACTTCGACTGCAGGGCGTCCAGGCGATAGATCTCGTAGCTGCGCCCGCCGACCTCCAAGTCCGCACGGGCGTCGAAGGAGTTGGCGGGCATGCGGTCAAGGCTACCCGCCGGCCTCCTCAGCCTGTCGGCGACGGCGCGATGCCCGCGGGCACCCCCTTCTGAGGCTTGTGGTACGGGTACGGCCACAGCGGCAGCCGGTCGCCGATCAGCGGGTTCACGGCGAGCGCCCAGCTCAGATACCAGGCAACGGCGCCGTCGGCGATCAGGATCCAGCCGCCGGCCTGGTTGAGGAAATCGGCCGTGCCGCCGGGCCCGACGATGTTGGCGAAGCCGAGCAGGAAGTACGGGATGGCGAGGAGGACGAAGGCCAGGAAGGCGGGCATGTTGATGTGGTAGGCGCCCACGCTGAGCATCACGGTGAAGATGCCCCACAGGAGCAGCCACGTGCCGAACGCGTCCCCGAATCCGCCCTCCCCCGCCGACTCGACGATGCCGGGGGAGAAGTACCTGAGGATCAGCGCCGTGGTGAGCAGGAACGCCGCGTAGAACAGCGCGAACGTCCCGGCGAAGACGTTGTTGGCCCGGAACTCCCACAGGCCGCCGATGGCCAGGCCGAACGCTCCCGTGGCCATCGCGACCGGGACGAAGATGCCGATCGCGTTCGGCGTGAACAGCTCGGCGCTGGCCAGGCCGAGGATCAGCACCGAGAAGCCGAACGACCCTACGGCGAGCGGGACCCCGATCCCCTGCTCGGGCGCGAATGCGGCCGGTGCGCCGGTTTCAGCCGGTGTGGTGGACACGTTGACCTCCTTGGGCCGGGGCCGCCGCGTGCCGGCGGCCGTCTTGGTACGCGAGGTCGAGCTCGCTGCTGACCGTCATGCCCGCGGCCTCCACGGCGGCCCGCACCGCCCGGCCGATCTTGCCGGCCCCGGACGTGTCCGAGTGCACGCAGATCGTCGTGGCCGCCACGGCCACGGGATCGCCCTCCAGCGAGGTGACCGCTCCCGTCGTGACCAGGCTCCGGACGCGCTCCGCCACGGCCTCCGGCGTCGGGTCGAACAGCTCCTGCCAGTCGAACATCACCACCGAGCCGTCGCGGCGGATCGGGCGGTCGGCGAAGAACTCCGCCACCGGCGGCACGCCGGCGGCCTCGGCGGCGTGCCACAGCTCGCCGCCGGCCAGCGTGTAGACGGGCAGCCCGTCGCCGAGGCCGCCCACGGCCTCGGCGATCGCGCGCGCCAGCGCCGCGTCCTCGAGCGCCATCATGTACAGCGCCCCGTGGGGCTTGACGTGATGCACCGCGACCCTTGCGGCGTCCGCGAACGCCCTCAGCGCCCCCGTCTGGAAGACGACGTAGTCGGCGGCGTCGCCAGGCGCGACGTCCATCCGCCGCCGGCCGAAGCCGAGCAGATCGGGCAGGCCGGGGTGCGCGCCGACGGCGACGCCGTGCCGCGCCGCGC
>JBOGYU010000213.1:0-7829 GCA_050696935.1 Solirubrobacteraceae bacterium
GGCCCGGACCGGCGCTCGTGGCCCACGCCGGCGGGCGCTCGGTGGTCGCGTGGACGACCTTCGACGGCGCGAACACGCGCGTGCGGGCCGCGACGGCGACCGGCCGGACCTTCGGTTCGGCCCAGACCCTCTCGCCGCCGGGGCTCGACGCGCTCGCCGGCCACCTCGCGGCCCGCCCCGACGGCGAGGCGCTCGCCGTCTGGACCGCCGGCGACGTGCTCGACGAGGAGGGCGGCCAGATCCAGGCCGCGCTCGCGCCGCCCGGCGCGGCCTTCGGCCCCTTCGAGGCCGTGTCGGCCTTCGAGGAGGCGCGCGTGCCGGCCGCGGCCTACGACCCGGTCACGGGCCGCCCGACCGTCGTCTGGAGCAACCGGCCCGCCGGCTCGGTCCTCCCGGTGGATGACGTCGAGACCGTCGCACAGGCGGCCACGAGAACAGGCTGAACCTCGTCAGCTGGCGACGCGGTCCTCCGTGCGGATGAACCGCCGGTCGGTGACGAGTGCCTCCCGCGCCTCCGCCGCGTGCACGAGCTCGCCGGCGATCTCCGCGAGGAGTCCCTCGACGTCGGCGTCGATGAGCCCGCCCGCGGGGCCGAAGCGCTCCGGCGCCTCGGAGACCGGCAGCTCGCGGTCGATGACCCGGGCGCCGATCGTCGCCAGCACCTTGCGGGCCTCGGCCTGCGCCCACACCGCCCCGAACATGCCCGTCGAGGCGCCGACCACCGCGACCGGCTTGCCGCGCAGCACGTTCGTGGCGTGCGGGCGCGAGGCCCAGTCGAGGGCGTTCTTGAGCACGCCGGGGATCGAGGCGTTGTACTCCGGGGTGGCGACGAGCACGGCGTCGGCCGCCTCGATCGCCTCGCGCAGCTCGCGCACCGGCTCGGGGGCCGGCTCGGAGTCGTCGTCGGCGTCGTAGGGCGGGATCGCCTTCAGGCCGTCGAACACGTCGAGCTCCGCTCCGGACGGCAGCAGCGGCGCCGCCGCCCGGAGCAGCTCGGAGTTGAAGGAGTCCCGGCGCAGGGAGCCGGAGATGCCGAGGACCCGCATCGGTCAGCCCTGCGCCAGCTCGAGGTCGACCGAGAGCGTGACGTCGTTCGCCAGCATGAAGCCGCCCCTGGGCAGCGGCGCGTTCCAGTTCAGGCCGAAGCGCGTGCGGTCCACGACGGTCTCGAACTGGAGCCCGAGCTTCGTGTTGCCGAACGGGTCCTCGATCGGGCCGACGATCGAGCCCGGAGCCGTGACGCGCTCGGTGTGGCCCTTGATCGTCAGGTCTCCGGTGAGCGTGACGGACTGGCCGTCGACGGCGATCTCGGTGGACTCGAAGCGGATCTCCGGGTGCAGCTCGGCGTCGAAGAACTCGGGCGACTGCAGGTGGGCGGCGAGGTTCTCGTCCTTGACCGCGACGGTTTCGACGGGAACGGTGCCGACGAGCTGGGCGGTCCCGTCCTCGCCGACGGTCAGCTCGGCATTGAAGCGCGAGAAGCTGCCCCGGAAGGTGGCGAGCATGTGCTTGACGGCGAAGCCGGCGGACGAGTGGACGCCGTCGTCCTTGTACGTGCCGGCCGGAATGGCGGTGATGGTGGCGGTCACTTTGTTCCCCTTGTTACAGATTCGGACTGTAGTCCGGTTACATGACGACGCCACTGTAGCACGTAACCGGACTAGAGTCCGATTGTGTCATCCTTGGGGCGTGTCCGTTACGGTCGAGCCCACGATGATCGAGCTCCCGGTCCTCACCGACGAGCCGCCCGAGCGCGCCGACGCGGCGCGGAACCGGGCGCGCGTGCTCGCCGCCGCCGTGCGCCTGTTCGAGGAGCGCGGCGCCGGCTGCGTCTCGATGGACGACGTCGCGGCCGCGGCCGGGGTCGGGAAGGGCACGCTGTTCCGGCGCTTCGGCGACCGCGCGGGGCTCGCGCAGGCGGTGCTGGACGAGCGCGAGCGGCGCTTCCAGGAGCAGGTGATCCGCGGGCCGGCCCCGCTCGGCCCCGGGGCGCCGCCGGTCGAGCGCCTGATCGCGTTCGGCCATCACGTGATCGCGATCCGCGAGCAGCACATGGAGCTCGTGCTCGCCGCGGAGGCCGGCAACGCGCGCTTCCGGTCGGGGCCGTTCGCGTTCTACCGGCTGCACATCGCGATGCTGATCCGCGAGGCGGACCCCGGTCTCGACGCCGACTACCTCGCGGACGTGCTGCTCGCGGCCCTCAGCGCCCGGGTGCTCGCCTACATGGGCACCGTGCGCGAGATGCCGCGGGAGCGCCTCTCGGCGGGCTGGGCCGAGCTCGTGCGGCGGCTGCTCAGCGGTCGCTGAGGTAGAGCCCCAGCGGCAGCCCGACCGTCGCCAGGAAGATCATCCCGATGCCCGCCGCGATCGCGGCCTTCGAGCCGTACAGGTGCCCGGCCGCGCCGACCAGGAAGCCCAGCGCCATCAAGGCGATGAAGGGCAGCGGCGAAGGGTCGAACACCGCGGGCATCCTAGACTCAGGCGCGATGCTCCCGTCCTCCGTCGACGACGTCGCCGCCGGCCTGCGCGACGCCGGCTACCTGCCCGGCGAGTCGACGGCGCTGGTGAGCTACCTGGCGGCGCGGCTGGGCAAGCCGGTGCTCGTGGAGGGCCCGGCCGGCGTCGGCAAGACCGAGCTGGCGAAGGCGCTCTCGCGCTACCTCGGCCGCCGGCTGGTGCGCCTCCAGTGCTACGAGGGGCTCGACGAGGCCAAGGCGCTGTACGAGTGGAACTACCGCAAGCAGCTGTTGCGCATCCAGGCCGAGGCCGAGGGGACGGGCTGGGACGCGGTCCAGGACGACATCTTCGGCGAGGAGTTCCTGCTCAGCCGGCCGCTGCTGCAGGCGATCGACGCGGACGAGCCGGTGGTGCTGCTGATCGACGAGATCGACAAGACCGACCAGGAGTTCGAGGCGATGCTGCTCGAGCTGCTGTCGGACTTCCAGATCTCGATCCCCGAGCTGGGCCGGATCGCCGCCCGCACGCATCCGGTCGTCGTGCTCACCTCCAACAACACGCGCGAGCTGACCGAGGCGCTCAAGCGCCGCTGCCTGTACCTGTGGCTCGACTACCCGGCCACCGAGCACGAGCTGGCGATCGTCCGCCTGCACGCGCCGGAGCTGGGCGAGACCGTCGCGAGCAAGCTCGTCGAGGTCGTCCACCAGATCCGCGAGCTGGACCTCAAGAAGCCACCTTCGATCGCGGAGTCGATCGACTGGGCGCGCGCGCTGCTGCTGCTCGGCGCCGACGACATCTCGCCGGAGCTGTTCCGCGAGACGATGTCGATCATCGTCAAGCACCGCACGGACCTCGACACGGTGGCCGAGCGGGTCGGCGTGCGGCTCGGCGCGCCCGCCTCGCCGTGAGCTTCGACGCCCGGATCCTGCAGCTCGGCGAGGCGCTCCGGGCCGAGGGCGTGGCGATCGGGACGTCCGAGCTCAACGACGCCTTCTCCGCCCTGGCCGAGGTGCCCTGGACGGTGCCGGAGGACTTCCGCTCGGCGCTCGCGGCGACCCTCGCCAAGTCACCGGAGGACCGCCGTGTCTTCGACCTCGTGTTCGAGCGCTTTTTCTTCCGCGCGGCGGAGGCGGAGGCGCTGCGCCACGGCGTGCGGGAGGGCGACATAGACGGCCGAGGCGAAGCCGACGAGGACGGCATCACCGGTGGGGATCGGATCGAGCTCGACAACCTGCGCGAGCAGCTCCTACAGGCGATCCGCGACGGCGACGAGGCCGCGATGCGCGACCTCGCGCGGCTCGCGATCGCCGCCTTCGGCCGTCGCGGCGAGGGCTCCGGCGTGCTCGGCGTCGACGTCCAGCGGATCCGCCGCGCGCTCGGCCTGCGCAGCGAGCCGGGCGGCCCGGTCGATGATAAAGAGGGTCAGACCCCTTTATCTCTGACGCGGGAGCAGATCCGGCGCTTCGAGGCGCACCTGCGGCGCGAGCTCGAGCGCGCCCAGATCGAGCGCACGCAGGCGCTGCCGCCCTCCCGGCCGCTGACCGAGCTCGACCGCGCGCTCCCCACCGGCCCGCTCCAGGACCTCGCCGCGGTGCACCGGGTCGTGGCCCAGCTCAAGCGCCGGCTGGCCACGCAGGGCCACGAGTCGCGCGGCCGCCGGCGCCACGCGCACGTGGACGTGCGGAGGACCATGCGCGCCTCGCTGCAGACCGGGGGCGTGCCAGTGGTGCTCAAGTACCGGCCGCGCCGCCCGCGCCGCCCCGAGCTGTACGTGCTGTGCGACGTCTCCACCTCTGTCACCAGCGCGTCGGTCTTCTTCCTCAGCGTGCTGCACGCGCTGCACGACGCCTTCCGCAAGATGCGCTCGTTCGTGTTCGTGGAACGGATCTCGGAGGTCACGGACGTGTTCGAGCGCGAGCGCTCCTTCCGCGCCGCCTCGGAGGCAATCTCCAAGGACGCCGGCGTGGCCGACGTGTCGGGCTACACCGACTACGGGCGCGTGTGGCACGAGTTCCTGCTGCAGGTGGAGGACGACCTGCACCCGCGCGCGACCGTGATCGTGCTCGGCGACGCCCGCACGAACGGGCGCGACCCGCGCGCCGACGTGTTCGCGAACATCGCCGAGCGCGCGGGCCGGACCTTCTGGCTGAACCCCGAGCCGCGCCTGTACTGGAACTACGGGGACTCGGTGATCGCCGCGTACGAGCGGTTCTGCGAGGCCCACGAGTGCTGGACGACGCGCCAGCTCGAGGACTTCGTGAAGGCGCTCACCCGCCCCACCTGGGACTGAGCGCGCGCACGCGCAGCCCGTGCGGGTCCGCGTGGTCGACGCCCGCGGGGTCGACGTTCGCGATCCGCCGGATCGACTCGATCTCGCCGCTGCGGCCGCCGCGCGTGACCCGGATCACGTACAGGCCCGGCGTGCTGCCGGTCGACGCGTGCGGGTCGCCCGAGAGCGGGATGGAGCCGCGCAGCGAGGCGAACACGCGGTTGCCGCTCGGCGAGACGTCGAGGAGGTCGGGCGACGGGTCGTCGGAGAGCGGTCCCGTCAGCGACAGCTCCTCGACCACCTCGTCGGTCTGCGTGTCGACCACGACGATCCGGTTGCCGGATCGGTCCGCCACCCACAGGTAGCGGCCGCGCTTGGTGAGCGTGGCGCCGTGTGAGTCGGTGTGCTCGCGGTCGTCCTGGCTGACGACGAGCCGCGGCGCCGGCGTGTTCGGCGGGCTCGGTTCCGTAGAGAGCTCCCGCAGCGAGAACGCGTAGACGTCGAACTCGGACAGGTTGGCCGCCGTCCCGCCGCCGGAGTTCACGTACATCGTCCCGTCTGCCTCCAGGCCGCCGCAGCCGTTGCCGTGGATCGTGTCCTTGTCGTACTCGGCGACGATCCGCATCGGCGTCGCTTGACCGTCGACTACGAACAGCCCGCCGCCCCGCAGGGTGACGAAGCTCAGGCGGCTCGAGGAGTCGACGATCGGGCAGATCGGCGCGTTGTCGGGCCGCAAGGTTGGGTCCTGCCGCGGGGCGCCGCTGGGCGTAGTGCCGTTCGCGAGGTCGAGCGCCGCGCCCGGCTCGAGCGTGAACCGGTTCATCCGGTAGTCGGTCCCGATCCGCTGGAGCAGCTTCCCGTTCTGGTTGGCGACGACGACGTACGACTCGTCGGGCGCCGGCACCGCCGCGTGGGCCTGGACGCCCACGTCGATGCACCCGACGGGCTCGCGCCGCTCCGCGTCCATGAACAGCACGTGCCCGGAGGCGGCGTAGGACAGCACGGCGTGGGTGCGGGCGGCGTTGAAGAACACCATGTGCGGGCGCACGGGCGCGCTGCCGGTCTGGCTCGCGCACAGCGACTCGGCGGCGCCGCCGAGGTCGATCCGCTCGGCGAGGTGCCGGCGGCGGTCATAGATGTGGATCGCTCCGCCGCTCGCCTTGCCGTTCGTGTTGGACTGGTCGACGACCCAGACCTCGTAGCCGCGACGGCCGCGGTCGCCGAGGGCGACGGAAGCGCCAGCGGCGAGGAGGACGACGGTGATGAGTGCAAGGAGGGTTCGCATACGCGCGATCGTGCGCGCGCGACCCTGCCGAAAGGCTGCCGAAACCCTGTCAGGCGCGCCGTGCGCGGTACGCGCGGACCGGCGACGAGAGGCCCTTGAGCTTCTTCTCGCCGGCCGAGGACCAGCTGTAGGCGCCGTCCCCGATCGCCTCCCGCACCGCCGCGGTCACGAGCACCGACGCGGGCCGGGCGCGGGTGGTCAGGCGGCTGGCGACGTTGACGGTGGAGCCGTACCAGTCGCCCCAGCGGTTGACGGCGGGGCCGAAGGCGACGCCGGCCCGCATGGCGGGGAAGCCTTCGTCGGCGGCGGTGGCGTCCACGAGCCGCAGCGCCGTCTCGACGATCTCGGCCGGCTGCGGGCACACGAGCATGACCGCGTCGCCGATCTGCTTGACGAGCCGCACCGGCGGCTCCACGACGTCACCCGCCAGCCGCGAGAGGCGGCCGGCGAGGCCGGTCAGCTCCTCCATGGGGACGCTCTCGCCGAGCGCGGTGAAGCCGACCAGGTCGGCGAACGCCACGGCGGTGTCCTGCCCGGCCCCGAGGCGGCCGGTGACGAGCTGCTCGCGGGTCACGACGTCGTGGCGCAGCACCTCGCGCAGGTGCAAGGCGAAGACGTGCTCGAGCCACGGCCCGGCCATCGGGAGCAGCGTGCGCGAGACGGTCTCGAGCCGGTGGGCGAGCTCCTGCTCGTCAGTCCCGGCCTCCAGGAAGGTCTGCCCGACGAGCGTGCGGAGCGCCTCCACGTAGCGGGCCATGCCGCGGCCGAGCACCCGATGGACCTCCATCGCATCGTCGTCCGGGAACCCGGCCTCGCGGTAGCGGACGCCCATGCGGGCCGACTCGAGGTCCGGCTCGCCGTAGACGCGCTCGTCAGGGCCGGGCACGGCGAGCCCCAGCGTGCGGCGGTGGGCGAGGAAGAACTCGAGATCCAGCCCGGACTTCTCGGCGATCTCCCGGGCCGTGTACCGCGCCTCCGAGCTCAGGAGCCGCTCGACGGGCAGGAGCGCCAGCCGCTCCTCCTCGCATGCCTGGCGTAACTCCTCGACCGACGCGCCGGCTGCGTGCAGCTCGTCGAGCAGCGCGCGGCGGGCGGCCTCGTCCTCCACGCCCTCGAGCAGTCCCTCGGCTTCCCAGTCCATCGTCCGCCGGACGGTACCGGGTGCATGTGGCCGGAAGTACGGCGCATAAACCGGTGGAGTCCGGGTCGTGGCTGCCGGTGCCCGGCATCCGCGAGCATGCTGGTGGCACGTGACCGGATGCCGGGTGCCGGCAGCCGCGGGCCGGGCCCGCCGGAATGCGTCGTAATTTCGGCCGCGTGCACTAGCATGCTGTCCAAGCGCAAAACCAGGGGGGCTGGGGAGATCGCCCGGCTGAGATAGGTCCTCGCTGGACCTGACCCTTCGAACCTGTGGGGTAATGCCCGCGGAGGGAGCGATGCAGACCGAGGTCGAGGCTCCCGGCGTGGAGCCTCGTGACGTTTCCGGCGGCGTCACGGTCGCCGGGGTGGAGAAGGCCTTCGGGCCCGTGCGGGCCCTGGCCGGCGTGTCCCTGCGCGCCGCGCCGCGCGAGGTAGTGGTCGTGGTGGGGCCGAGCGGGTGCGGCAAGTCGACCCTGCTCGAGCTCGTGTGCGGGCTCGCCGCCCCGGACGCGGGGACGGTGGAGAGCGCGCCGGCGGCGCTGATGCCCCAGCGCGACGGGCTG
Source organism: Solirubrobacteraceae bacterium (assembly GCA_050696935.1). Taxonomy (GTDB): domain Bacteria; phylum Actinomycetota; class Thermoleophilia; order Solirubrobacterales; family Solirubrobacteraceae; genus DASSUW01. The sequence goes on from JBOGYU010000213.1 coordinate 7,715, forward strand.
CTGCCGTGGCTGTCGGCGCTCGACAACGCGGCGCTGGCGCTGCGGGTCGGGGGAGTGGGCCGTTCCGCCGCGCGCGCCGCCGCGCACGAGCACTTCGCCGCGTTCGGGCTCGAGG
>JBOGYU010000214.1:0-7783 GCA_050696935.1 Solirubrobacteraceae bacterium
GCCGAGGGCGGCGTGCGCACCGCCGCCGGGCGCCGGGCGCTGCGGAGCTTCGACGCCGCGCTGCGCGAGCCGGGCAACGCGCTGAACCCCGGGACGACCGCCGATCTCGTGACGGCGACGCTGTTCGTCGCGCTGGTCGAGGGTATGCTCTGACGCCGTCGCACCGCGTGAGCCACTCCTCCTGATTGCCCTGAGCGCGCGCATGCTCGCCGACCTGGCAATGCGCGACGGTCAGCGAGTGGTTGTGTTCGATCTGTTCGGCGACCTCGACCTGCGACGGAGTGCGAGTCGCGTCGTGACGCCGTCGGAGCTCGGGGGCGGCCGCCTGAGCGCGCTCGTCGACGCCGCGGCGATGGAGGCTGCGAGCAGCGTCGTCTACGGCGCCAGCTTCGAGAACCGTCCCGCGCTTGTCGCGCGGCTGGCCGAGCGGCACGCGCTGCTGGGCAACGCGCCGGGGACGCTGCGCGCTGTGCGCAACCCCGCAAGGGTCGGCGCGGCGCTCCGAGACGCCGGCCTTCCGCACCCACGGACGTTCGTCACGGCCCCTCCCGACCGATCCCGCCGCTGGCTACGCAAGCCGCTGCGCGGCGGCGGCGGCACGCGCGTGCACGAGTGGCGCGGCGGTGCGCTGCCGGCTGGGGCGTTCGTGCAGGAGCGCATCGATGGGCTCGCGTGCTCGGCAGCGGCGGTGGGCGACGGAGTGGATGCCGTCGTGCTCGGACTCACCGAGCAGCTCGCGGGGCAGCGCGCGTTCGGGGTCCGCGGCTACCGCTGGTGCGGGAACATCGTCCCGCCGCGCCTGCCGGCCGGCGAGCGGGAGACGCTGCTGGGTCAGGCGCGCGCGATCTGCTCCTGCCTGGCGGGCGCGTTCGCGTTGCGGGGGCTGTTCGGCGTCGACTTCATCTGGGACGGGGAGCGCGCGTGGACGGTCGAAGTCAACCCGCGTCCAACCGCGTCGCTCGAGGCGATCGAGGCCGCGTACGGCGTGGCTGTGTTCGACGCGCACCTGCGCGGCTGCGCCGGTGAGCTGCGTCGCGTCGAGGCCGAGTGCTCGGGCGCGGCCGGCAAGGCGGTTCTCTTCGCCACCGAGGACGTGGCCATCGGCGACAGCGTGCGCTGGATCGAGCGCGGCGTGCGCGACGTGCCCCACCCTGGCGAGCGCATCGCCGCGGGCCGTCCGATCTGCACGGTCGTGACGACTGCCGCGACACCGCAAGACGCCCTGGCAGGGCTCGAGGAGCAGGCCGCGCGGTTGCGCGCGGAGCTCGAAGCGCGCGTGGAGGTGGCGGCGGGTGGCTGACGCGACGTGTGCGGGGTGTGGCTGCGCGTGCGACGACATCGAGGTTACGGTTGCGGAGGGCCGGCTCGCGGGGCTGACGCGGACCTGCCCGCTCGGCGACATCTGGTTTGCCGAGCGTGGCGGCGACAGGCCGCCGGTCGCCCGCATCGACGGCCGCACAGTGAGACTCGACGAGGCCGTGGACGCCGCGGCCGCGATCCTGAGGCAGGCGCGCGCACCGCTCGTCTACGGTCTGGGCCAAACGAGCTGCGAGGCGCAGCGCCGAGCGGTGGCGCTCGCCGAGGCGATTGGGGCCGTGGTCGATCCCGCGGGCGGCGGCGCGGCGGACCTGGCCTACCAGGCAATCGGCTCGAGCACGGCAACCTTCGGCGAGATCCGCGACCGGGCCGAGCTCGTCGTCGCCTGGCGGGCGGACCCGGCCGTCACCAACCCGCGCCTGTTGGGTCGACTGCGGCTGGATCGCGCTGCCCGCGCGTCGCGGGCACTGGTCGTCATCGACGCGCCGCGCACCGCCACCGCCGAGGAGGCCGACGCGTTCATCGAGCTCGATGCGGCCCACGACTTCGAGGCGCTGTGGGCGCTGCGCGCGCAGGTCGGGGGCGCGCCGCTCGATCGCGATCGGATCGAGGAGCTGCCGCTCGAAGGCCTCGACGACCTCGCGGAGCGCCTGCTCGGCGCGCGCCACGTTGCCCTGATCTACGGCGCCGTCGACGAGCTCAGCGTGCTGGCGCTGTTCTCGCTCGTGCGCGACCTCAGCCGCGACCGCCACGCGGTCACGCTGGGGCTGCGCGGTGACGGCAACGCGCACGGCGCCGAAGACGTGCTCGCCTGGCAGACCGGCTTCCCCGCGGCGGTGAGCTTCGCCCGCGGCTACCCGCGCGCCAATCCCGGCGAGCTCAGCGCCGCCGCGCTGCTCGAGCGTGGCGAGGTCGACGCCGCGCTCGTGGTGGCCTCCGATCCCTTCGAGCACCTGCCGCCGGTCGCCGCCGAGCGCCTGCGCGAGCTGCCCACCGTGGTGGTCGATGCGCGAACCACTGCGACGTCGCAGGCGGCCCGGGTGGGGTTCGCCACCGCAGCCGACGGCATCGAGGTGCCGGGCACCGTCCATCGGATGGACGGCGTGCCGGTCCCGCTGCGCGCGCCGCTGGCCGCGGAGCGCCCGGGTGTCGAGGAGGTGCTGGCCGCGATCGGAGGGCGCCTCTGATGCTCCGGATCGCCGCCGGCCGCGTGTACGACCCCGCCAACGGCATCGCCGGCGAGGTGCGCGACGTCTGCGTGCAGGACGGGAAGATCGTCGCCGAGGTGCCGGGGCACGCCCGCGGCATCGACGCGCGGGGGATGGTCGTCATGCCCGGAGGGGTCGACATCCACGCCCACATCGCCGGGCCGAAGGTCAACGCCGCGCGCAAGCTCGCGCCCGAGGAGCACCGCGCCGATGTCCTCGAGCGCACCGCGATCGCGCGATCTGGCTCCGGCGGGACCGTCCCCTCGACGTTCGCCACCGGCTACCGCTACGCGCTGCTGGGCTACACGACCGTCGTCGAGGCCGCCACGCCACCGCTCGCGGCCCGCCACACGCTCTCAGAGATTCGCGACACACCGGTCATCGACGCCGCCTTCCTCGTGCTGATGGGCAACAACCTGCCGCTGTTCGAGCTCATCCGCGAGGAGCCCGCCCGCGTGCGCGAGGCGATCGCCTGGTGGCTTCAGGCCACGGGCGGCTACAGCGTCAAGCTCGTCAATCCCGGTGGCGTCGAGATGTGGAAGCGCAGCAACGGCAACGTGACGTCGCTCGACGACGAGGGCCCCGGTGTCACGCCGCGGCGCGTCATCGAGACCATCGCCACCGCGGTGCACGAGCTCGGGCTGCCGCACCCGGTGCACGTCCACTGCAACAACCTCGGCGTGCCCGGCAACTGGCGCACGACGCTCGACACGCTTCGCACGCTCGAGGGCCGCCGCGCCCACCTCGCCCACCTGCAGTTCCACGCCTACGGCGGGCGGGTGGGCGGGGACTTATCTCGGGCGCGCTCGCGGGCGCCGGAGCTCGCCGAGCACCTCGGCGCACACCCGGAGCTGAGCGCCGACGTCGGGCAGGTGATGTTCGGCCCGGCTATGACGATGACCGCCGACGCGCCGGTCTCCGCGGTCCTGCGCGAGATCACCCACGGCCGCTGGGTCAACGCCGACACCGAGGCCGAGACCGGCTGCGGGATCGTCCCGTTCACCTACCGCGAGCGCAACTACGTGCATGCGCTGCAGTGGGGGATCGGCCTCGAGCTGTTCCTGCTCAGCCGGGACCCGTGGCGGCTCGTCCTGTCCACCGACCACCCCAACGGCGGCTCGTTCCTCAGCTATCCGCGCCTGATCCGCCTGCTCATGGATCGCGAGTTCCGCAACGAGCAGATCCGGCGGGTGAACAGGCAGGCGATCAAGCGCACCGTCCTGCTCGACGACCTCGATCGCGAGTACACGCTGGAGGAGATCGCGATCATCACCCGCGCCGGGCCGGCGCGCCTGCTCGGGCTGCGCGACAAGGGCCATCTCGGCGTCGGCGCCGACGCCGACATCACGATCTACGACGACCGCGACGACCGCGAGGCGATGTTCGCCGCGCCGCGCTACGTCATCAAGGACGGGCGCCCGGTCGTCGAGCACGGCGAGCTGCGCGAGGCCGGCCCGGGCCGCCTGCTGCGGGTCGGCGCGGAGTACGACCCGAGCATCGAACCCACGCTGGAGAAGCTCTTCGAGGACCGCTACAGCGTGCAGTTCGCGAGTTATCCCGTGCGCGAGCCGTGGCTGCTCGAGCCCGCGCGCACCGTCGCCGCGGAGCCGCGATGAAGCTGCACGGGGCCGAGATCGTCGACACCTTCGCCGAGGCGTTCCCGATGTGGGGCTCGCGCGTGCTGATCACCGCAGCGACGCCGGCGTGGGCGCTCGAGGCGGGGCGCTCGATGACCGGCTTCGCCACGTCGGTGATCGGGTGCAAGTGCGAGGCAAGCATCGAGCGCGAGCTCGCTCCCGACGAGACCCCCGACGGGCGGCCGGGCGTCAGCGCGCTGCTGTTCGCGATGGACCGAGAGGGGGTGGGCAAACGGCTGGTCGAGCGCGTCGGGCAGTGCGTGCTGACGTCTCCGACGGCGGCCTGCTTCAACGGCGTGGACGCCGAGGACACGGTCGACGTCGGGGGCCAGCTGCGCTTCTTCGGGGACGGCTATCAGGCCAGCAAGGTGCTCGACGGGCAGCGATACTGGCGTGTGCCGGTGATGGAGGGCGAGTTCCTCGTGCAGGAGCGCTTCGGCGTCGTCGAGGGCGTGGCCGGCGGCAACATCATCATGCTGGGGCGCGACGCCGAATCGGCGCTGCGGGCGGCGGAGGCCGCGGCGAGCGCCATGCGTTCCGTCGAGGGTGTGATCACGCCGTTCCCCGGCGGGATCGCGCGCAGCGGCAGCAAGGTCGGCTCGCGTTACAGCGCGCTGCCGGCGTCTACGAACGACGTGCTGTGCCCGACGCTGCGCGGCCAGGTCGAGCACACCGAGGTGCCGCCCGACGTCGAGGCCGTGTTCGAGATCGTCATCGACGGGCTCGCGCTGGAGCCGGTGCGCGAGGCGATGCGCCGCGGGCTCGTGGCCGCCGCCGAGGCGGGGGCCGGCCGCGTGACCGCGGGCAACTACGGCGGCAACCTCGGCCCGCACCACATCCATCTCCGTGAGCTGGTGCCATGACGCTCACCCTCACGCTGCGTGAGGAACCGGTCGTGCCACTCGAGGCGGAGGCGCTGTCGCCCGACCACCTGGCGAGCGCGAGCAGCGAGGAGATCCACGCGCTGCCGGTGTGGCACGGCAACGAGCGCTCGCGGGTGGGCGAGTTCTTCGACGTCTCCGGCTCCGGCGACGACGTCCGGTTGGAGGGCGACCTGAGCCGCGTGAAGTTCGTGGGCGCGGGCATGACCGCGGGGCGGCTCACGGTCGCCGGCGACGTCGGGATGCACGCGGGGGCCGGCATGCGCGGCGGCGAGCTGCACGTCGAGGGCGACGCCGGCGACTGGGCCGGAGCGGGGATGCGCGGCGGCACGCTCGTGGTGCGCGGTTCGGCGGGGCGCCAGCTCGGCGGCGTCTATCCCGGCGAGCGGGCGGGCATGCGCGGCGGCGAGATCGTCGTCCACGGCGACGCCGGCGCGCAGGCCGGTGCCGGCATGCGGCGCGGCCTGATCGCGGTGGCCGGGCGCGTTGGCGACGCCGCCGGCCTGCGCATGCTGGCGGGGACGGTCGTCGCGCTAGGCGGGCTCGGGCGGCGTGCGGGCGCCGGCATGCGGCGCGGCTCGATCGTCACGATGGCGCCGGCGACGCCGCTTGCGACCTTCGTGTTCTCCTGCATCTACCGCCCGCCGTTCCTGCGCCTGTACCTGCACCGGCTTCGCGCCCTCGGGCTGACGGTCTCCGACGAGCAGCTCGACGGTCGCTACGCGCGCTGGAGCGGCGACGGCCTCGAGCTGCGGCGGGGCGAGATCCTGATCCTGGCGGAGGCAGGCGCTTGACGCTTTCGCTCAACGACCGCGCGCTGGAGCTCGCCGACCGGCTGGCCGCCGACGCCGAGGCGGCGCGCGTGGAGGTCACCACGCTGTCGAACGGCACGCGGGTCATCGACTGCGGCGCGCGGGCCGCGGGAGGCTTCGAGGCGGGGCGCTGCTTCGCCGAGATCTGCATGGCGGGGCTGGGGAACGTCGCGTACGCGCCACTGGTCACCGAAGGTCGCTGGCTGCCAGCGCTCACGGTCACCACCGATCGACCCGCGGTCGCCTGCCTGGCGGCGCAGTACGCCGGCTGGCGGCTCGATCGCGACGGCTACTTCGCGATGGGCAGCGGGCCCGGGCGCGCGCTGATCCGCGCCGAAGAGCTCTACGACGACCTCGACTGGGACGAGCACGCGAGCGCCGCCGTCCTGTGCCTGGAGACGCGCGAGCCGCCGCCGGCCGAGGTCGCCGACTTCGTGGCTGAGCGCGCCGGCGTGCCGCCCTCGGCGCTGACACTGCTGATGGCGCCGACGGCGAGCGTCGCCGGCAGCGTGCAGATTGCGGCGCGGGTCGTCGAGATTGCACTGCACAAGCTTCATGAGCTCGACTTCGACGTGCGGCGGGTCGTCGCGGGCTTCGGCAGTTGCCCGCTGCCGCCGGTGGCAGGCGACGACATGGCGGCGATCGGGCGCACCAACGACGCCGTGCTCTACGGCGGCCAGGTCCACCTCACGGTGGAGGGCGACGACGACGCGCTGCGCGAGCTCGTCGAGCGGGTTCCCGCCTCGGCGTCCTCGGACTACGGCGAGCCGTTCGGCAAGGTCCTGAAGGACGCGGACTTCGATTTCTACGCGATCGACCCGCTGCTCTTCAGTCCGGCGCAGATCAGGCTCACGAGCGTCGGGAGCGGCCGCAGCTTCGAGGCGGGCCGAGTCAACCTCGAGGTGCTGGAGCGCTCGTTCTGGGGCTGAGTGTCGCGATCCTGGGGTCGAGCGGCGGCTGGCACGCGCGGCGGCTGACCGACGCACTCGCGGCGCGGGGCCACGAGCATCGGCTTGTGCCCGTGACACGCATGCTCGGGCGCATCGACGGCGACGTCGCGGTGCGCAGCCGCGAGCTCTGGCTCGAAGGCTGCGACGCCGTGATCGTCCGTGGCATCCCGCGCGGCTCGCTCGAGCAGGTCATCTTCCGCGTCGACGCGCTGCACGCGCTCGTCGAGCGCGGCGTGACATGCGTCAACGGCCCGCAAGCGATCGAGCGGACCGTCGACAAGTTCCTCGCCTCGGCGCTGCTGGCCCGGGCCAGGCTGCCCACACCGCGGACGATCGCCTGCGAGCGCCGCGAGGATGCGCTCGACGCCTTCGAGGAGCTCGGCGGCGACGTGATCGTCAAGCCGCTGTTCGGCTCGATGGGTGCCGGGATGACGCGCGTGGACGACGCCGACGTCGCTTACCGCGTCTTCCACGCGCTGGCGCTCGAGCGCGCCGTGTACTACCTGCAGGAGGCGCTGCCGCACGGCGGCCGTGACCTGCGAGCGTTCGTCGTCGGCGGGCGGGTGCTCGCGGCGATCGAGCGGGTCGGCTCGGGGTGGCGGGCGAACCTCGCGCGCGGCGCCCGCGCGCGAGCAACGGAGTTGAGCGCCGAGCAGGAGCGCCTGTGCGTGGAAGCCGCCGAGGCGTTGGGCGTCGACTACGCGGGCGTTGACCTGCTGCGCACCGCCGACGGACGCGACTACGTGCTGGAGCTCAACGGGATCCCCGGCTGGCGTGGCTTGCAGGAGGCGACGGGCGCCGACGTGGCGGCGGCGCTCGTCGCGCACGTGGAAGCCGTCGTCAACGAAGCTCGGCCAGCTCGCGCGGCCCGATGACGCCGCCATGCAGCGCCGTCGCGACGAGCGCGCCGGCCGCGCCGGCGTCGCCGAGTGCGCGCAGGTCCTCGACGTCGCGCACGCCGCCGCCGGCGAGCAGCTC
>JBOGYU010000215.1:0-7777 GCA_050696935.1 Solirubrobacteraceae bacterium
GCCCGGGGCCGACCGCGCGCGCGGCCGCCGCCTCCGACGGCGAGCGCATCCAGACCGCCGCGATCACGCGCAGGTAGTAGACGAGCGAGATCGCCGAGCCCACCACGATCGCGACGCCGACCCAGCCGTAGCCGTTGTCGACCGCCGCCTGGATCAGGAACAGCTTGCCGAAGAAGCCCGCCGTCCCCGGCAGCCCGGCGAGGGCGAGCATCGCGATCGTCATCGGCCACGCCAGCCACGGCCGCGCGACGCCGAGCCCGTACAGGCCGGAGATGTCGTCGCCGACCCCCGACTCGCGCTCGCGCGCCACGATCACCGCGAACGCCGCCAGGTTCATCACGGAGTAGACGGCCAGGTAGAAGACCGTCGCCTGCAGCCCCAGCCGCGTGGACACGATCACGCCGGCGAGCATGTAGCCCGCCTGGGCCACCGACGAGTAGGCCAGCATCCGCTTCAGCGACGACTGCCCGATCGCGCCGACGTTGCCGACCACGATCGTGAACACCGCGAGCACCGCCAGCGCCGGCCCCCACGTGCGCGCAGCGTCGATCAGCGCCACGTCGAACAGCCGCAGCAGCACGCCGAACGCCGCCGCCTTGGTCGCCACCGCCATGAAGCCGGTGACCGCCGTCGGCGCTCCCTCGTAGACGTCCGGCGTCCACTGGTGGAACGGTGCCACCGAGGCCTTGAACGCCAGCCCCGCGACCACCAGCGCGATGCCCGTGTACAGCAGCACGTCCGCGCCCAGCTCGCCCGCCGCCGCAGCGATCCCGGAGTAGTCCGTCGAGCCGGTCGCGCCGTACACCAGCGCCAGCCCGTAGAGCAGCGTCGCCGCGCCGACCGACCCGATGATCAGGTACTTCAGGCCGGACTCCAGGGAGTGCTCGCGGCGCATGCGCGTCGCGCACAGCACGTACAGCGGGATCGAGAGCAGCTCGAACCCGAGGAACACCACCACCAGGTTCTGCGCCGCGACCAGCACGACCATCCCGAGCACGGAGGTCAGCAGCAGGGCGTAGAACTCGCCCTCGCCCGCCTCGGCGGCCGCCGACGAGCGCCACGACAGCAGCACCGCCGCCAGCGCGCCCACCACGAAGACCATCGTCAACGCGAGCGTGAGGTCGTCGATCACCAGCGCACGCTCGACGATCTCCACGTTCACGCCCCACTGCCACACGCCCAGGCCCGCGGTCGCGCCCAGCGCCACCAGCGCCAGCGCCGGCGTCACCTGCCGGCGGACGAAGCGCGCGCGCATCAGCCCCACGAGCAGCACCACGCACGCACCGCCGGCCAAAGCGATCAGCGGCGACAGCGCCGCCCAGTCGATCTCCGGGCCGCGCGGCGTCACGGGACCACCGCTCGCTCGCCGCCCCCGCCCGACTCGATCACCGAGCGCACGGACGCCTGCACGGCACGCTCACCGGCGTCGAGCGCCCGCTGCGGATACAGCGCGAAGGCGACGATCGCCAGCACCAGCGGCACGATCACGAGCCCGTCGCGCACCGACATGTCGAACGACGTCACCGTCGGCCCGCTGCGGTTGTGCATCGACCGGATGTACATGCGCAGCGCGTACACCGAGGCGAGCACCACGCCCAGCGACGCCACGAGCGCCACCACCAGCTCCGTCTCGAACACCCCCAGCAGGATCAGGAACTCGCCCACGAAGTTCGCCGAGCCGGGCATCGCCAGCGTGGCCAGCGCGACCACGAGGAACAAGGTCGCCAGCACCGGCGCGCGGAAGGCGATTCCGCCCATGTCCCGGATGTCCTCCGACCCGCCGGCGCGCGCCGCCAGCAGCCCCACGATCAGGAACAGCGGCGCCACCACCAGCCCGTGGTTGACCGCCTGCAGGAGCGCGCCCTGCGCCCCCTTCGCGGTCGCGTCGAGCGCGAAGATCCCGAGCGTGATGAACCCGAGCTGCGCCACCGACGAGTAGCCGAGGATCAGCCGCGCGCTCGTCTGCGTGAACGCCTGGACCGACCCGTAGAGGATCGAGCACACCGCCAGGACCAGCAGGATCAGCTGCCAGTCGCGCGCCGCCTCCGGGAACAGCGGCAGCGCGATCGCCAGGAACCCGTAGGCGGCGACCTTCGACACCACGCCGGAGAACACCGCCAGCACGGGCAGCGGCATGTTGCGGTAGGTGTCCGGCATCCAGCCGTGGAAGGGGAATGCCGGCATCTTGATCAGGAACGCCAGCGCGAAGGCCACGAAGATCAGCTTCTGCGTCCCCTCGCCGACGAGGTTCTGCCGCAGCTCGGCCAGGGAGAAGGTGAGCTCCTCCGTGGGGCTCAGCACCGCCACCGCCACCGCGCCCGCCAGCATCAGCAGCGAGCCGACCAGCGTGTAGACGACCATCTTGACCGCCGCCGCCACGCGGTCCGGCCCGCCCCACTGCCCGAGCAGGAAGTAGAACGGCACCAGCATCAGGTCGAAGAACAGGACGAACAGTGCCAGGTCCTGCGCCAGGAACGCGCCCAGCACCGCCGTCTCGGCGATCCCGAAGTGGACCGCGAACAGCTTCGCCCGCAGCGGCGGCCGCAGCGCGACCCACAGCGCCGACGCGGCGAACAGCAGCGCGGTGAGCGCCACGAGCCACAGGTTCAGCCCGTTCACGCCCAGCGTGTAGTGGATCCCCAGCTGCTCGATCCACGCGTCGTCGGTCAGGTACCGCAGCCCCTGCGCCGCCGGGTCGAAGTCCGCGATCATCAGCACCGCGTAGCCGAGCGGCACCAGCGCGCCCACGAGCGCGAACAGCGGCGCCGCCGGCCGTGGCGCCAGACTCCCCAGCATCGCCAGCGCGAGCGGCCAGAAGATCAGCAGCGACAGGTGGATCGTCATGCGGAGATCAGGAAGTAGGCGCCGAGCGACGTGAGGCCCATCAGCAGCAGGGCCGCGTAATAGCGCAGGTATCCGGACTGCACGCGGCGCACGGCGGCGGAGGCGAGCCCGACGGCGCCCGCCGCGCCGCCCACCAGCGCGCCGTTGACGAACACGCGCTCGAACGTGTTACGGGCGAACCGCCCCGTCCACGCGCCCGGGCGCACGAACACGATGTCGATCGCCTCGTCGAAGTACCACTTGTTCACGAAGAACCGGTGCGGCGCCGCGAAGCGCGAGCGCAGCGCCGCCGGCCGCTCCGGCTGCCGCACCCACAGCGTGAAGGCGATGAAGATGCCCAGCGCGGCGATGGCGGCGCCGACGAGCAGGCCGACCGAGACCAGCGTGCCGGACGGCTCGAGCTCCGCGTACAGCGCCGACCCCTCGAAGGTCGGCTCGAGGAACTGGTGCAGCTCGTCGGTCACCCGCGGGATCTGGATCACCCCGCCGATCACCGCCAGCACCGCCAGGGTCCCCATCGCGAGCTTCATCGACAGCTCGCGCTCGGCGATGTGGTGCTCCGGCCCCGGGAACCCGACGTCGCTGTCCTCCACCTCGCCGGTCATCGGGTTCGACGGCCGCTCCGCGTGGAACAGGTGTCCCTGCTCGAGCTCGCGCGCCTCGACAGAAGGCTCGCCCCAGAACGCGCGGAAGATCATCCGGAACGTGTAGATCGCGGTCAGCAGTGACCCGACGTAGCCCAGCACGCCGAGCACGATGTGCCAGTCCTCGCGCGCGAACAGCAGCGCGATGATCTCGTCCTTGGAGAAGAACCCGGAGAACGGCGGCACGCCGGACAGCGCCAGGCCGCCGATCACCATGCAGCCGAAGGTGAACGGCATCGCGCGCCGGAAGCCCGACATGCGGTCGAGGCTCTGGACGCCCGCCACCGCCGCGATCAGCGAGCCGGCAGCCATGAAGAGCAGCGCCTTGAAGAAGGCGTGCGTCATCAGGTGGAAGAGGCCCGCGGCGTAGGCGGCCGAGGAGACCCCCATCACCATGTAGCCGATCTGCGACATCGTCGAGTAGGCGATGACCCGCTTGAGGTCGGTCACCACCAGGCCGATCGTCGCGGCGATCAGCAGCGTCAGGCAGCCGACGATCGCGCCCACGTCGGCGGCGATCGGCGCCTGCTCGAACAGCGGGTGCATGCGCGCGATCAGGTAGACGCCCGCGGTGACCATGGTCGCGGCGTGGATCAGCGCGGAGACCGGCGTCGGGCCCTCCATGGCGTCCGGCAGCCAGGTGTGCAGCGGCACCTGGGCCGACTTCGCGAAGGCGCCGACGAGGAGCAGGATGCAGCCGGCCACCAGGTCGGCGTCGTTGCGCGAGAACACCTCGGACGCCGACTCGAACGTGCGCAGGAAGTCCAGCGTCCCCGTGCCCTTGAAGATGAAGTAGGTGCCGAGCACGAGCCCGACGTCGCCCGCCACGTTGATGACGAACGCCTTGATCCCGGCCGCCGTGGCGGTGGTGCGCCGGTACCAGAACGAGATCAGGAAGTAGGACGCGGCGCCGACGAACGCCCAGCCGACGATCAGCACCAGGAAGTTGCCGGCCAGGACCAGCAGCAGCATGCTGAACACGAAGAAGTTCAGGTACGAGAAGAAGCGGGCGTAGCCGCGGTCGGAGCTCATGTACGCCACCGAGTACAGGTGGATCAGCGCCGAGACGCCGGACACCACGAGCGCCATGAAGATCGACAGCGGGTCGAGCAGCAGCGAGAGCTGGACGTCGATCCCCGCGGTGGCCGCGTAGTCCCATGCCACGGCGACAACCTGCTCCTCGCCCAGCTCCGCGAGCGCGCCGATCGCCGCCGCGAACGACAGGAAGATCGCGAGCGTCCCGATCACGCCGTGCGCCCGCTCCGGCAGCACCTGCGCGGTGAGCGCGATCACCACGGTGCCCGCCAGCGGGAACAGCAGCACGAGCCAGGCGAAGGTCTCGAGGCTCATCCCTGCAGCTCTCTCAGCTCATCGACGTCGATCGGCAGCCGCCGGCGGAAGATCGCCACGATCAGCCCGAGGCCGACGGCCACCTCGCAGGCCGCCACGACCATCACGATCAGGGCGAACATCTGCCCGTCCATGTTCCCGTGCGCGCGCGAGAAGCCCACCAGCGCGAGGTTGGCGGCGTTGAGCATCAGCTCGATGCAGAGCAGGATCACGAGCGGGTTGCGGCGCACGAGCACGCCGCCGGCGCCGATGGAGAAGATCAGCGCGGAGACGACCAGGTACCAGCTCAGGGCCACGCGCTATCCCCGCGGCGGCCCGCCGGCCTCGATCATCGTCTCCGGCGGCGCCTCGGTGAGCGTTCCCGAGCGGAACACGTCGGCGACCGAGTACTCCGCGTCCGGCAGCCCCGTGCGCCGGCGCGCGAGGATCACGGCCCCCACGGCGGCGATCAGCAGCAGCAGCGACGCGATCTCGAACGCAACCAGGAACCGGGTCAGGAACAGCTCGCCCACCTCCGCCGGCGTCCCGTAGCCGGCGGCCACGCCCGCGCCGTCCCCGTCGAGCGCGCTCAGCGCGGTGCCCAGCAGGGCGATCGTGAGCTCGACGAACAGCACGCCCGCGAACAGGATCGAGGCGAACCGCAGCGTCCCTCCGGCCGGCGCCGCGATCGGCTCGTCCGCGCCGCCGACGTAGGCGACCACGAACACGTACAGCACCATCACCGCGCCCGCGTACACGACGACCTGCGCCGCGGCCACGAACTCCGCCCGCAGCAGCAGGAACAGCGCCGCGAGGGCGAGCAGGTGGCAGACCAGGGCGAGCACCGCGTAGAACGGGTTGCGCAGCGAGACGGTGCCCACCGCCCCGGCTATGGCCCCGATGGCGGCGATGAAGAAGATGACCTCGGCCATGAAGCGCCGGTGATGCTACGAGGTCGGGCCGCCGCTCGCGCCGCGGCCGTATCGTGGCGCCCATGCAGCGCGGCGCCCTGGAGGCCATGAGCGAGGCGGTGCTGGCGATCGCCGCCGAGCGGGAGGTGGAGCCCGTGCTCGAGCGGCTCGTGCACGCGGCGCGGGAGCTGGCCGGCGCCCGCTACGCGGCGCTCGGCATCCCGGACGGCGCGGGAGCGTTCGCGCAGTTCATCACCGCCGGGATGAGCGACGAGCTGATCGCTGCGATGGGACCGCTCCCGCGCACGCACGGGATGCTGGGCGCGATGCTCGAGTCGCCGACCTCGCACCGGACCCCCGACATCCGCGAGGACGCGCGGTTCCGGGGGTGGTGGCCGAGCACGCATCCTCAGATGCGCTCGTTCCTGGGGGTGCCGATCGTTGCCCGCGGCGAGGTGATCGGGGCGTTCTACCTGACCGAGAAGGAGGGCGCCGGCGAGTTCGGCGCCGAGGACCAGCGGCTGATCGAGATGCTCGCGGCGCACGCGGCGATCGCGATCGAGAACGCGCGGCTGCACGAGCGCAGCCGCGAGCTGAACGTCATCGCGGAGCGCAACCGGCTCGCGCGCGACCTGCACGACTCGGTCAGCCAGAAGCTGTTCGGGCTCGTGATGAGTGCGGAGGCCGCCGCCACGCTGGTGGCGCGCGACGGGGCCGCGGCGCGCGACCAGGTCGCCCGGCTGGGTCGGCTGGCGCAGGAGGCGCTGGGAGAGCTGCGCTCGCTGATCTTCGAGCTGCGCCCGGCGTCGCTGGAGGAGGAGGGGCTGGCGGCGACGTTGCGCAAGCAGGTCGACGTGCTGCGGCGGGCGCACGGCCGGGAGATCGAGCTGCGGGTCTCCGGGTCGGCGCGGCCGGTGCCGGAGGCGGAGGTGGACGTGCTGCGGATCGCGCAGGAGGCGCTGCACAACGCGCTCCGCCACGCCCGCGCGGAGCGGATCGAGCTGCGGATGCAGGCGCGCGACGACCGCCTGACCGTGACGGTGGCCGACGACGGAGTGGGCTTCGACCCGGAGGAGCCGGGGCTGCGCTCGCGCCGGCTCGGCCTGACCTCGATGGAGGAGCGCGCGCGGGCGCTGGGCGGGACTTTGGCGGTCGTCTCCCGCCCGGGCGAGGGGACGACCGTGACGCTGGAGGTCGTCCCGTGATCCGCGTGCTGATCGCCGACGACCACGCGGTCGTGCGGCAGGGGCTGCGCACGTTCCTCGACCTCCAGGATGACCTGGAGGTCGTGGGCGAGGCGGCCGACGGCCAGGAGGCGCTCGCGGCGGTGGAGCGGCTGGAGCCCGACGTGGTGCTGATCGACCTCGTGATGCCGCGGCTCGACGGCGTCGAGGCGATCCGGCGGCTGCGCGAGCGGGCGCCGGGCGTGCGGGCGATCGTGCTGTCGAGCTTCATCGACGACGACAAGCTGTTCCCCGCCGTGCGCGCCGGGGCGGCCGGCTACCTGCTCAAGGACGTGCAGCCGCAGGACCTGGTGGCCGCGATCCGCACCGTGCACGGCGGCGGCGCGCTGCTCGACCCGTCGGTGGCGGCGCGGCTGATGGCAGAGCTGGCGCACGATCCCCTGACCCCGCGCGAGCGCCAGGTGCTGGCGCTGATCGGGCGCGGGATGCCGAACAAGCTGATCGCCCGGGAGCTGGGGATCGCGGAGAAGACCGTGAAGGCACACGTGAGCAGCGTGCTCGCCAAGCTCGGCGTGAGCGACCGGACGCAGGCCGCGCTGTACGCGGTGCGCGAGGGGCTCGTAGGGCCGGGCCCGGCGACCGCCCCCGGCGGTTCGCGGGAGCCGTAGGGCCGGGGTCGTAGGACCAATTCCCCATGGCGGCCGCGCCGGTCCGGGCCTAGCGTGGCCGGCATGGACACGGCACTGATCACCGGCGCGTCGCGGGGCCTCGGGCTGGCGCTGGCGCGCGAGCTGGCGCAGCGCGGTTGGCGCCTGGTCGTCGACGCGAGGGGCGGCGAGGCGCTCGAGCGCGCGCGGGCGGAGCT
>JBOGYU010000216.1:0-7762 GCA_050696935.1 Solirubrobacteraceae bacterium
GCCCCCGCCGGCGTCGGGCTCCTCGCGGGACAGGAGCGCGACGGCGGCGAGCAGGACGGCGGTGAGCGCGAGGCCGAGCCTCACGACTCAACCATACGCCGGACTCAGAGCGGCTGGCGCACGACCGGGCGCTTGGCGGCGCCGGCCTCGTCGAGCCGGCGGACCGGCGTCGTGTGCGGCGCCGTCCGCGCCACCTCGGGGTCGTCCGCGGCCTCGGCGAGGATCGCCGCCACGCCCTCCGCGAACTCGTCGAGCGTCTCGCGAGTCTCGGTCTCGGTCGGCTCGATCAGCAGCGCCTCGTCCACCAGCAGCGGGAAGTAGACCGTCGGCGGGTGGAAGTCGTGGTCGAGCAGGCGCTTGGCCAGGTCGAGCGTGCGGATCCCCAGCGCGCGTTTCATGGGCCCGCCGGTGAGCACGAACTCGTGCATGCACGTGCGGTCGAACGCCGCCGGGAGGTGCTCCCCGCACAGCTCGCGCAGCCGCGCCATCAGGTAGTTGGCGTTGAGCACGGCGGTCTCGGAGGCCTCCTGCAGCCCGTCGGAGCCCAGCGACAGGATGTACGCGTACGAGCGCACGAACACGCCGTAGTTGCCCTGGAACCCGCGCAGGCGCCCGATCGACCGCGGGCGGTCGAAGTCGAGGTCGAACGAGCCGTCGTCGCGCCGCACGACCTGCGGGCGCGGCAGGAACGGCTCGATCCGGTCCGAGACCGCGATCGGTCCCGCGCCCGGGCCGCCGCCGCCGTGCGGCTGGGTGAAGGTCTTGTGCAGGTTGTAGTGCACGATGTCGAATCCCATGTCGCCCGGCCGGGCGCGGCCCATCACCGCGTTCAGGTTCGCGCCGTCGTAGTAGAGGGTCGCGCCGACGCCGTGCACGATCCGTGCGATCTCCTCGATGTTGCGGTCGAACACCCCCAGCGTGTTCGGGTTCGTGAGCATCAGCGAGGCGACGTCCTCGCTCGCGTGGGCGCGCAGGTCGTCGAGGTCGACGCCCCCGTCGGAGTCGGTGCCGAGCTTGACCACCTCGTAGCCCCCCATCGTCACCGTGGCCGGATTGGTGCCGTGCGCGGTGTCGGGCGCGAGCACCTTGTGGCGGTCCTCCCCGCGCGACTCGTGGTAGGCGCGCGTGAGCAGGACCCCCGCCAGCTCTCCCTGCGAGCCCGCCGACGGCTGGAGCGAGACGTGCGGCAGCCCCGCGATCTCGGCCAGCGCGCCCTGGAGCTCCCACATCAGCCGGAGCGCGCCCTGGGCGCGCGCAGGCGCCTGCAAGGGGTGCAGGCGGGCGTTGCCCGGCAGCGCGGCGACCCGCTCGTGCAGCTTCGGGTTGTGCTTCATCGTGCACGAGCCGAGCGGGTAGAAGCCCTTGTCCACGTGGAAGTTGCGCGTGGAGAGGCGCGTGTAGTGGCGGACGATCTCGGGCTCGGCGACCTCCGGCAGCCGCGGCGGCTCCGCCCGCTGGAAGCGCTGCGGGAGGGCGGCGGGCGGCACGTCGAGCGACGGCGCGACGAATGCCCGCCGGCCCTCGACGGACCTTTCGAAGATCGTCGCGGTCATGCGTGCACATCTGCCTCGCGCTGCGCGCTCGTCACCGCTTCGCTCGCGCGCTCGGCCGCCACCGCCGCCTCCAGCACCTCGGCCAGGCGGTCGATGTCCGCCTTCGAGCGCTGCTCGGTGATCGCCACCAGCAGCCCGTCGGAGAGCTCGTCGTAGTCCGGCGCCAGCGGATAGCCGGGGTTGACGCCCTGCTCGGCGCAGCGCTCGATCACGCGGTCGACCGGCGCCGCCAGCCGGACCGCGAACTCGCGCACCACGGGCTGCTCGTGCAGGAGCTCGACCCCGTCGAGCGCGGCGAGCGCCCGCCGCGCGTAGGCCGTCCGCGCCAGCAGCAGCTCCCCCAGCTCGACGATCCCGCGCCGGCCCAGCCACGACAGGTAGACGATCCCCGCGAGCGCGTTGAGCGTCTGTGCGGTGGTGATGTTGTGGGTCGCCTTCTCGCGCCGGATGTGCTGCTCGCGCGTCTGGAGCGTGAGCACGAAGCCGCGCCGTCCGTCGACGTCGACCGTCTCGCCGGCGATCCGCCCGGGCATCCGCCGCATGTATGCCTCCTGCGCGGCGAAGAAGCCGAACGAGGGGCCGCCGTAGTCCAGCCGGTTGCCGAGCGTCTGGCCCTCCCCCACCGCGATGTCGACGTCGAAGTCGCCCGGCGGGCGCAGTACTCCGAGCGTCAGCGGGTCGCACTGGACCACCAGCAGCGCGCCGGTCTCCCGCGCCACCGGCGCGAGCGCCTCGATGTCCTCCACCGCCCCGAGGAAGTTCGGCTGCTGGAGGAAGACGGCCGAGACGTCGTCGCCGATCGCCTCGCGCAGCGCGTCGGCGTCGGTGACGCCGGCCGCCAGCGGCAGCTCCTCGACCGCCGTGCCGTACCCGCGGGCGGTGGTGGCGAGCGCCTCGCGGGAGTGCGGGTGCAGCGCGCGCGAGACCAGGAAGCGCGGGCGGCCGTTCTGCAGGCGGGCCAGCCAGCCCGCGGACGCGACCGCGCTCGGCGCCTCGTAGAGCGTCGCGTTCGAGACCGGCAGCCCGGTGAGCTCCGAGATCGCCGTCTGGTACTCGAACATCACCTGGAGAGTCCCCTGCGAGACCTCCGGCTGGTACGGCGTGTACGGCGTCAGGAACTCGGAGCGGGAGAGCAGCGCGTCCACGAGGGACGGCACGTAATGGTCGTACATGCCCGCGCCGAGGAAGGAGATCTCGTCGTCGGCGGACACGTTGCGTGCCGCCAGGTCGCGCAGGTACCCGTACACCTCCTGCTCCGGCTTGCCCGCCGGCAGGTCGATCGGCCGGTCCAGCCGTACGCCCTCGGGGACGTCGGCGAACAGCTCGTCGATCGAGCCGGCGCCGATGGCCTCGAGCATCGCCTCCCGGTCGGCGTCGGTCGCGGAGGTGTAGCGACTCAAGTGAGGCTGCCCTCGTAGGTCTCGCGGTCCAGCAGGTCGTCGACCTCGGAGGTGTCCGAGAGCCGCACCCTGACCAGCCAGCCGTCGCCGTAGGGGTCCTCGTTGATCTTCTCGGGCGAGTCGCCGAGCCCCTCGTTGACCTCGACGATCTCACCGGAGAGCGGCGCGACGACGTCCGAGACGGCCTTCACGGACTCGATCTCGGCGTACGGCTCGTCCTTGGTGACCGTCTTGCCGACCTCCGGCGGGTCGACGAACACGACCTCGCCGAGCTGGTCCTGGGCGTACCAGGTGATCCCGAAGGTCGCCACATCGCCGTCGATGCGCGCCCAGTCGTGCTCGGGGTGGTACCGCAGGTCGTCGGGGTAGCTGGCGTCGGCCACGTTCAGCGCTCCTTGGAATACAGCGGCCGGGCGCGCACCTGCGCGGTGCGGGTCCTGCCGCGGACGTCGATCTCTAGCGGGGTGCCCGGCTCTGTCTTGGAGGCAGGCACGTACGCCATGCCGATGCCGATCCCCAGGCACGGCGACATGGTGCCGGACGTGACCTCGCCGCCGCCCTTCACGGCGTTGCCCTGGCGGGCGATCCCCGGCCCGGTCATCGCGAACGGCACGAGCTTCTCCTCCGGCCCGGCCTCGCGCACCGCGCGGACCGCGTCGGAGCCGATGAAGCCGGTGTCCTCCTTGCAGCACCACCCGAGCCCGGCCTCGATCGGGCCGCGCTCCTCCATCAGGTCGTTGCCGTACAGGTGGAAGCAGACCTCCAGGCGCAGCGTGTCGCGGGCGCCCAGGCCGGCGGGCGTCGCGCCGGCGGCGAGCAGCGCGTCCCACACCGCGCCGGCGTGCTCGGGGGCGATCAGGAGCTCCACGCCGTCCTCGCCCGTGTAGCCGGTCCCGCACACGAGCACGCCGGGCGCGCCGGCAACGGTCAGCTCGGCGGTGCGGAAGCGCTTCGGAAGCTCTCCGTCAGTGAGGCCGGCGACGATGCCGCGGGCCTCCGGGCCCTGCACGGCGAGCATCGCGTAGCTGCTCAACCGGTCGTGAACCAACACGTCGTAGCCGCGCGCCTGCGTGCGCATCCACTCCAGGTCCCGCTGGTGGTTGGAGGCGTTCGTGACGGTCAGGAAGCGGTCCGGGCCGAGCCGGTAGGTGAAGAGATCGTCCAGCACGCCCCCGTTCTCGCGACAGAGCACGCTGTACTGGGCGCCCCGCTCGGCGATCTTCGTCACGTCATTGGAGAGGACCCGTTGCAGGAACGCCTCGGCATCGGGCCCGGTGGTCTCGATCTCGCCCATGTGCGAGACGTCGAACACGCCGGCGCTCTGCCGGACGGTCACGTGCTCCTCCCGGATCCCGGCGTACTGCACCGGCATCTGCCATCCGGCGAACGGGACGAGCCGGGCGCCCGCCGCCACGTGGCGGTCGTGCAACGGCGTGCGCTTGAGCGTCTCGGCACCGGCGGCCATCGGCGACCGGACCCTAGTACATGCGGCCGGAACCACGGCGCATCGCCGGTGGAGTCCGGGTCGTCGCTGCCGGTGCACGGCGGGCGCTCGCATGCTGGTGGCACGTGTGCGCCCGCCGGGTGCCGGCAGCGGCGGGCCGGGCCCGCCGGAATGCGTCGTGGTTCCGGGCCGCGTGTACTGGCAGCGGGTACCGTGGCTCGGAATGCGCCATCCGTACACGCTCCTGGACGTGTTCACCGACCGGCCGTTGGCCGGCAACGGGCTGGCGGTGGTGCACGAGGCGGACGGAGTCGACGACGGCGTGATGCTCGCCTTCGCGCGCGAGACGCGGCTGATGGAGACGACCTTCGTGCAGACGCCCACGGCGCCGGGCGCCGACTACCGGAACCGGATCTGGACGATCGGCGAGGAGGTGCCGTTCGCCGGGCACCCGTCGCTGGGGACCGCCGTCGCGGTGGCGCTGGCGCGCGGCGAGGAGGAGGTCGTCTACCGCCAGCAGACCCAGGCCGGCGTGCAGCCGGTGACGGTGAGCCGCAGCGGGGACCGCGCCCGCGCCTCCGTCCTGCAGGAGCCCGCGGTGGCGGGCGCCGAGCTCGACCCGGCGGCGGTGATGGCCGCGGCGGGGCTGCGGCCGGACGACGCCCACCCGTCGCTCGCGCCGCAGATCGTCTCCACCGGCCTGCCGGCGCTGATCGCCCCGGTGGCGGACGCGGGTGCGCTCGCCCGCGCGCGGCCGGTCCACGACGCCATCGGCGCGCTGGAGGAGCGCAGCTTCAACTACTACCTGTGCTGGGTGGACCCGGACGCCGGCACCGCCCGCGCCCGCTCGTTCGCCCGCTTCCAGGCCGAGGGCGAGGACCCGGCCACCGGTTCGGCCGCCGGCCCGCTGATGGCGTACGTGCACGAGCGGCTGGGCCTCGACCGGCTGGAGGTCGCCCAGGGGGTCGAGATGGGCCGCCCGAGCCGGCTGCTGGCGTCGATGGAGGACGGCCGCGCGCGAGTGGGCGGCGACGTCGTCGTGCTCGTGACGGGAGTGTTACGCCTACCTAAAGGGGACAGTCCCCTTTAGGTTCCCACCACCTCAACGACCAGGCCCCATCAGGGTTCTCAGCCCAGGAGGGACTGTCCCCTCTATCTACCCGGCGGCGGAGAGCACGCGGCCCGCCCAGGCCGCGCACCAGGCCTCGACCACCACGGGGTCGAACTGGGTGCCGGCGCAGCGGCGCAGCTCCTCGAGCGCGTCGTCCGGCGTGCGCGCCGCGCGGTAGGGCCGGCCGGTCGTCATGGCCGCGAACGCGTCGGCGACCGCGACGATCCGGCCGCCCACGGGGATCGCCTCGCCCTCGAGCGCGTCCGGGTAGCCCGTGCCGTCCCAGCGCTCGTGGCTGGCGCGCACGAGGCGCGCCACGCGCGTGAGCGCCGGCGCCGCGAGCACGATCCGCTCGCCGATCACAGGGTGGCGGCGCACGAACGTCCACTCCTCCTCGGTCAGCGGCCCCGGCTTGCCGAGGATCGCGTCCGGGATCGCCATCTTGCCGACGTCGTGCAGCTCGGTGGCGTGGCGGACGCGCTCGATCTCGTCGGGCGCGAGCCCGAGCCGGTCGGCGGTCGCCGCGGCGAGCTCCACCGCGTCGGCGTGGGTGCCCAGTCCGGGATCGCGCTCGGCGAGCGCCCGCAGGAGCACGTCCGTGCTCTGGCGGCCCGCCGAGATGCGGCCGGCGTGCTTGTTCGCGTACATGCGCTGGTCGGCGATCCGCAGCGCGTCGGCGGGCGCCGCGGCCTCGACCGGGAGCGTGATCGCGCCGTGCGAACAGGTGATCGTGAAGCCGTCGCCCTGCTCGGACAGCGCCGCCGCCGCTCCCATCACCATCGGCTCGGGCCCCTCGGGGCCGGACTCGAACAGCGCGCAGAACTCGTCGCCGCCCATCCGGAAGGCGCTCCCGCGGCCGTGCAGGAAGGCGGCCAGGTTGCCGCCGAGGCGCACGAGCAGCGTGTCGCCCGCCGGGTGGCCGAACGTGTCGTTGTAGTGCTTGAAGCCGTCGAGGTCGAACAGCGCGAGCACGAGCGGGCGCTCCGGCCGGGCCTCCTCGAGCTGCTGCTCGAGCGCGCGCGTCAGCGCCCGGCGGTTGCCGAGGCCGGTCAGCGCGTCGGTCAGCGCCTCGTCGCGCGACGTTCGGAGCATCACCACGTTCTCGCCGAAGGTGACGGTCGCGCGCGCCATCACGGCGAGCAGCGAGGCGGCCGCGAGGCCGACGGCGAGCGGGTTGAGGCCGGCGACCGAGCCGTACACCAGCAGCCCGAGGCCGACGGCGCCGAACCCGAGCGGGACGGCGATCGCGCGCAGGCGCTCCTCGGCCCGCTGGCGGGTCAGCTCGGGCGGGGCCTGCCACGCGGCGGCGGCGATCAGCACGAGGCCGGCCCACCACCCGGCGTCGAACCAGCCGCCGGACTCGTAGGTGCCGCGCGCGGTCTGGACCAGGTACATGGAGTCCGCGAGCCAGAAGGTGGAGACGCCGGCGGCCAGGAGCATCCACGTGCGGTCCAGCCGCCAGCCGGTGCTCGCGAGCGCGCCGACGAACAGCCCGAGCAGGACCAGGTCCCACAGCGGATAGGCGAGCCCGGTCGCCACGGCGAGCGGCTTGCCCTCGACGCTCTCGAGCACCGTCTCGAAGACGATCGCCGCGCTCAGGGCGCTCACGCCCAGGGCCGCGGTGAGGCCGTCCACCCACAGCCCGCGCGGGAGCCCGCGAGCGCGCGAGCGCAGGAGCACGAGCGCGCCGGCCAGCACGAGCGGCGGGAACAGCAGGAAGCCGAGGTCGGCCGGGGACGGGATCGGCGGGTCGGCGTCCTCCCACAGCACCGCCGTGTAGAAGACCTCGCCCAGCGACCAGGCGAGCACGCCGGCGCCGATCAGCGCCCAGGCGAGCCGCTCCCGGCCGCGCACCGCGGGCACGCGCGCGAGGCACAGGCCCGCCGCGAGAAGCAGCACGACGTCGTGCGCCGCGCGGTCGAACAGGGGCCCGGCGTTGAGCCCCGGGGCGAGGATCGCCCGCAGCTCGTGCAGGGCGAGCCACGCCGCGCAGGCGGCGAACAGGAGTCGATGGGGACGCGGCACGCCCATGCCGTGTTTATCGGCGTGGGCGGCGCCCTCCCTAAGGTGCTCGTTCGGCCACTTTGCGGCCAAAACGGCTTTCGCCTGCCAGGCGAGACGCTCCTTCGTCGCGCTCGCCTTCGGCGACGTTACTAACGCAGGAAGGGCGGGATGTCGAGGTCGTCGTCGCGGATCTCGAGCGACGAGCGCTGGCGGTCGTCGATCCGCGGCCCGCGGTCGCGCGGCCCGCGCT
>JBOGYU010000217.1:0-7760 GCA_050696935.1 Solirubrobacteraceae bacterium
CGGGTGTCGAACGCGGCCCGGCCCGCCCACCACGCGACCGGCACGGCGACCAGCGCGAACACGAGCGACAGGGCGCGCGTCGCGGCCTCGCCGGTGCCCGCGAGCGCCATCCAGCCGTGCAGCAGCAGGTAGTAGAGCGGCGGCGACCCGTCCTGGCGCAGCACCCGCGGGATCTCGACCAGGTCGTAGGACGCGATGCCCACCGCGATCGCCTCGTCGATCCAGTACCCCGCGTCCATCGCCCCGGTCCGCCAGAGCAGCGTGGCGAGGGCGAGCACGGCGACGATGCTCCTCATCCCGGGGCGAGGGTCCCACCGGCGCCGCCGCCCGGCGCGCGCGGCTAACCGCGCGCAACGGTTCCTAACGCATGCGCCGGCCGCGACACGCCGTGGCGTCAGTGCAGCACGCTGGTCTCGTGCCCCGCGTCCCGCAGCGCGCCCACCACGCGCTCGGCGTGCTCGTGGCCGCGGGTCTCGAGCACGAGCTCGACGGCGGTCTCGCGCACGTGCAGGTCGAGCCCCTCGCGCACGTGCGAGACGTCCACGATGTTGGCGCCGGTCTCCGCCACCGTGCCGAGCAGGCGCGCGAGGTGGCCAGGGCGGTCCGCGAGCCGCGTGATCAGCACGAGCCGGCGGCCCGCCTGGCTCTCGTGCCGGCGGGCGATCGAGGCGAGCAGGCCGGGGTCGACGTTCCCGCCGGACAGCACCGCTACCGTCGTGCCGCTCGCGGCCGCCCGCACCTCCCCGCCCAGCAGCGCCGCCACCCCCACGGCCCCCGCCCCCTCCACGACGAGCTTGCAGCGCTCCATCAGCACGACCATGGCCTCCGCGGTGGCGTCCTCCTCCACGACGACGATCCCGTCAGTCCAGCGCGCGAGCAGGTCGAGCGTCAGCTCCCCCGGGTGCTTGACCGCGATCCCGTCGGCGATCGTGAGCACCGAATCGGCCGGCACCGGCTCGCCGCGGCGCAGTGACTCGGGGTAGGGAGCGCACGCCGCCGCCTGCACGCCGATCACCTCCACCTCCGGCCGCGCCGCCTTGACCGCGATCGCGATCCCCGAGCACAGCCCGCCGCCGCCGACCGGCACGACGACCTGCGCCAGGTCGGGCACCTCCTCCAGCAGCTCGAGCCCGAGCGAGCCCTGGCCGGCGACGACGTCGGGGTCGTCGAACGGGTGCACGAAGGCCAGCCCCCCGTCCTGCGCGCGCTGCTGTGCCAGCGCGAGGCACTCGTCCACCGAGTCGCCGCCGACGTTCACGGTCGCGCCCTGCCCGCGGGCCGCCTCCACCTTCGCGAGCGGCGCGTCGCTGGGGACGAACACCTCGCACGGCACGCCGCGCGTCCGCGCCGCGGCCGCGAGCGACTGGGCGTGGTTGCCGGCCGACGCCGCGACCACTCCCCGCGCGCTCCCGCACTCCCCCAGCGCCGCCAGCTTGGCGGCCGCGCCGCGGACCTTGAACGAGCCGGTCCGCTGGAGGTTCTCCGCCTTCAGGACCACCGTGCCGCCGGCGCGCTCGGAGATCGTCCGGGTCGAGAGCACGGGCGTGCGCCGCGCGACCTGCTGGACCGCCGGCCGCGCAGCGGCGACGTCGTCGGCGGTCACCGAGCGCATCAGTCCGGGAGCGCCAGGACCATGTCGATCTCCACCTGGGCGCCGAGCGGCAGCGCGGCCACGCCGATCGTGGAGCGCGCCGGCGGGTCGCTCTCGAAGTAGGAGCCGTAGGCCGCGTTGACGTCCTTGAACGTCGAGATGTCGGTCACGTAGATGCCGACGCGCACGGCGTCGGACAGCCGGGCGCCCGCCGCCGCGGCGACGACGGCCAGGTTGTCCAGGCAGCGGCGCGTCTGGTCGCCGATCGAGCCCTCCACGAGCTGGCCGGTGTTCGGGTCCACCGGGGTCTGGCCGGAGAGGAAGACGAAACCGTTGGACTTGACGGCGTGGGAGTAGGGGCCCGCGGCCTGCGGTGCACCCGAAGCGGTCACCGTTTCGCGATGATGGGACATGGAAAGATCCTAATCAAGGCGCTCGCGCGAGCTTGCGAGTGCGAGTAAGCCGCATACCCCATCATGACCCGCCTGGCCGACCAGACCTCCCCCTACCTCCTCCAGCACAAGGACAACCCGGTCGACTGGTTCCCCTGGGGCGAGGACGCGTTCGCCCGCGCACGCGAGCAGGACAAGCCGGTGCTGGTCTCGATCGGCTACTCCGCCTGCCACTGGTGCCACGTGATGGAGCGCGAGTCGTTCGAGGACGCCGAGGTGGCGGCGCTGATGAACGACGCCTTCGTCTCGGTGAAGGTCGACCGCGAGGAGCGGCCCGACGTCGACGCCATCTACATGGACGCCGTCCAGGCCATGACCGGGCGCGGCGGCTGGCCGCTGAACGCCTTCCTCACCCCTGACGGCGTCCCCTTCTACGCCGGCACCTACTTCCCGCCGGCGCCCGCGCACGGGATGCCGAGCTGGCGGATGGTGCTCGAGGGCGTCGCGCGCGCGTGGGTGGAGCAGCGGGAGGAGATCGCGCAGGCGTCCGGCCGGATCGTCGCCCACCTGCAGAGCTCGAGCGCGCTCCAGGCGCCCGACGCCGAGCTCGACCCCGCGTCGCTCGACGCCGCCGTCACCGGGCTGCGCCGCACGTACAACTCCGAGCACGGCGGCTGGGGCGGCGCGCCCAAGTTCCCGGCCGCCTCCGCGATCGAGCTCCTGCTGCGGCGCGGGGAGCGCCAGATGGCGCTGCACACCCTGCGGCGGATGGCCGGCGGCGGCATGTACGACCAGGTGGGCGGCGGCTTCGCGCGCTACAGCGTCGACGCCCGCTGGATCGTCCCGCACTTCGAGAAGATGCTCTACGACAACGCGCTGCTCGCGCGCGCGTACCTGCACGCCCACCAGGTCTCGGGCGAGCCGTTCTTCGAGCGCGTCTGCCGCGAGACGCTCGACTGGGCGCTGCGCGAGCTGCGCCAGGAGGAGGGCGGCTTCGCCTCCGCGCTGGACGCCGACTCCGAGGGCGTGGAGGGCAAGTTCTACGTGTGGCGGCTGGAGGAGGTGCGGGAGGCGCTCGGGGACCTCGCGGACACGGCGATCGAGCACTTCGGGATGACCGAGGCCGGCAACTTCGAGGGCGCGAACATCCCCGTCCGGGCGACCGCCGACCCGGAGCGGCTCGACGAGATCAAGGCCGGCCTGCTGGCCGCCCGCGAGCGCCGCGTCCGGCCGGGGCTCGACGACAAGCGCCTGACCGCCTGGAACGCCCTGATGATCTCCGCGCTCGCCGACGCGGGCGCGGTCCTCGGCCGCGCCGACTACCGCGACGCCGCGGTCGCGTGCGCCGAGTTCGTGCTGCGCGAGCTGCGCGACGCGGACGGGCGGCTGCTGCGCACCTACAACCGCGGCCGCGCCTCATTCAACGGCTACCTCGAGGACCACGCCTACCTGCTCGAGGCGCTGCTCACGCTCTACGAGGCGACGTTCGACCCGCGCTGGTTCGCGGAGGCGCGCGCGCTCGCCGACCAAGTCCTCGAGCGCTTCGCCGACCCCGAGCGCGGCGGCTTCTTCTCGACGGCCGCCGACCACGAGCCGCTGATCGCGCGCCGCAAGGATCTCGAGGACACCCCCATCCCGTCCGGCGCCGCCTCCGCCTGCTTCGGCCTCCTGCGGCTGGGCCGGCTGACCGGCGAGGCGCGCTACGAGGAGGCGGCGCTGGGCGTGATCCGGCTCCTGCACACCGTGGCGCCGCAGCATCCGTCGGCGTTCGGCCACCTCCTGCAGGCGATCGACTTCCACCTCGCCGACGTGCGCGAGGTGGCGCTCGTCGGCGACGACCGCGCGCCGCTCGAGCGGGTGGTGCGGGAGGCGTTCCGGCCCCACCTCGTGCTCGCCGGCGGCGCGCCGGACGGCGTGCCCCTGCTCGAGGGCCGCGAGCCCGTGGACGGCCGCGCGGCGGCCTACGTCTGCGAGCGCTTCGCCTGCCGGCGGCCCGTGACCGAGCCCGACGAGCTGCGCGCGCTGCTGGCACCCGTTTGAGGTCCATCGCGCCTGGGCACCCCTGGCGCAGGCAACCGTGGCTGGGGAGGTCTTCTCGATGCGCAGACGATGGGGCGCCGCGCTGGTGTGCGCGTGCGTCGTGTGCGTGACGGCCGCCGGCAGCGCCGGCGCGGCGGACGGGCGGGACACGCCGCAGTGGCTCACGAACGAGCTGCAGGAGCAGATCTCGGACGCGGGCGCGCAGGGCGTGGAGGTCGGCGAGGAGCGCCTGAACACCGAGTGCCCGGGCGTGCAGTCGCCGGGCGTCTCGGCCGCGGGCTGCATCGTCGCGCCCGCGGGGTGCACCGCGAACTTCATCTTCGCCGACGGCTCGTCGCAGTACGTCGGCACCGCGCGGCACTGCGTCGACAACCGCGGCCAGGAGGTGACGATGCAGGTCGACACCACCACGCTGGCGGTGGTCGGCACCGTGTCGCACATGACCTCCGGCGACGGCGAGCCGGGCAACGACTGGGCGCTCGTGCGGATCGACCCCGCGGTCGCCGCCAAGTGGGGCGTGAGCCCGGCGGTCCCGGTCGTGGGCGGCCCGAACGGCATCTTCACCGGCTGCGACGTCCAGACGGTCAAGTACTACGGCCACGGCTACGGTGTGGCGGTGGCGCAGGGCAAGCCCGAGTTCGGCCTGGCCACGAACTGGCACGACGACGGCTACGGCTGGACGGGCTTCGGCGCCCCGGGCGACTCCGGCTCGCCGGTCCTG
Source organism: Solirubrobacteraceae bacterium (assembly GCA_050696935.1). GTDB lineage: Bacteria > Actinomycetota > Thermoleophilia > Solirubrobacterales > Solirubrobacteraceae > DASSUW01. Next base: position 4,745 of record JBOGYU010000217.1, read on the forward strand.
GTCGCCGACGGCCGCGCGGCGGGCAACTTCACCCACCTGATCGTGGACATCGGGAGCTACCCGGGGTCCAACCTGGCGGGCATGCGGATCACCCGCGCGCTGGCGCAGTTCAACGTGTCGCTGGTGAACGCCGACGGCTCCACCACGAGAGCCACGTCGACCAGCTGCGGCTGACGACCGGCACGCGCCACCGCGCGAGGGGGACAGGCTTCAGCCTGTCCCCCAACCGCTACAGGATCGACAGGTAGCGGTCGAGCTCCCACGGCGTGACCTGCACGCGGTAGTCCTCCCACTCCTGGCGCTTGATCTCGACGTAGCGGTTGAAGATGTGCTCGCCGAGCGTGCGGAGCACGAGCTCTGACTCGGCGGTGAGCTCGATCGCCTCGCCCAGCGTCTCCGGGAGCTGCTCGATCCCGAGGCGGCGGCGCTCGTCCGGGCTCAGGTGGTACAGGTTCTTCTCCATCGGCTGCGGCAGCTCATAGCCGCGCTCGATCCCCTCGAGGCCCGCCTGGAGCAGGGCGGCGAAGGTCAGGTACGGGTTGCAGGCCGGGTCCGGGCAGCGCAGCTCCATGCGCGTGGCCTGCTCCTTGCCGGGGTGGTAGAGCGGCACGCGCACGAGCGCCGACCGGTTGCGGCGGCTCCAGGCCACGTACACGGGCGCCTCGTAGCCGGGCACGAGCCGCTTGTAGGAGTTCACCCACTGGGCGAAGATCGAGCAGATCTCGCGCGCGTGGCGGAGCTGGCCGGCGATGAACGCCTTCCCGGTGTCGCTCAAGAAGAACTTGTCGCCGGCGTCGTAGAAGGCGTTGCGGCCGTCCTTGAACAGCGACTGGTGGGTGTGCATGCCCGACCCGTTCTGGCCGAACAGCGGCTTGGGCATGAACGTCGCGTGCCAGCCGTACTTGAGCGCGTACTCCTTGACCGTGATCCGGTAGGTCATGCAGTCGTCGGCCATCTTCAGCGCGTCGGCGTACCGCATGTCGATCTCGTGCTGGCTGGGCCCGACCTCGTGGTGGGAGTACTCGACCTGGATGCCGAGCTTCTCGAGCGCGAGCACGGTGTCGCGCCGGACGTCGGAGCCCGCGTCGAGCGTCGTGAGGTCGAAGTAGCCGCCCTCGTCGAGCACCTCGGTGCCGTGAGAGTCGCGGAACAGGAAGTACTCCAGCTCGGGCCCGACGTAGAAGTGCTCGAAGCCCATCTGCAGCGCGCGCTGCTCGGCGCGGCGCAGGACGTGCCGCGGGTCGCCCTCGTAGGGCTCGCGCTCGGGCGTCAGCACGTCGGCGAACATGCGGGCGACGCCGCCGCCGCCGCCCTCCGGGCGCCATGGCAGCACGTTGAAGGTGCTGGCGTCGGGCATCGCGATCATGTCCGACTCCTCGATCGCGTTGAAGCCGGTGATCGAGGAGCCGTCGAAGCCCATCCCCCCCTCGAACGCGTCGTCGAGCTCCCCCGCGTTGATGGAGAACGACTTGAGCTGCCCGAGGATGTCGGTGAACCACAGGCGGATGAAGCGGATGCCCCGCTCCTGGACGAGCGCCTTGACGTCGTCGGCGGTCTTCGGCTGGTCGGTGGGTGGCACGCGCCGCAGCCTAGCCCAGGTGGCGGTCGGCCCAGCGCTTGAGCTCGCGCAGCGCGGGGGCGAGCTCGCGCCCCCGGCCGGTGAGCTCGTACTCCACGCGCACCGGGCTCGTGTCGGTGACGCGGCGCTCGACGATGCCGCGCGCCTCGAGCTCCTTCATGCGCTCGGACAGCAGGCGATCCGACAGGTCCGGGACGGCGTGGGCGATCTCCGAGAACCGCATCGAGTCGCCGTGGACGATCAGCACGTACAGGATCGCCCCGGTCCACCGCTTGCCCACCAGCTCGACCGCCTCGTGGAGGCGGGGACAGCAGCTGGTGGTCGCCTCCGGGGGGTCGAGCGTGGCGACCGCGACCTTGCGTCGGGAGCCCGGAGGCGACATGGGATCAGGCGGCGCGGAGCACCCGGGTCTCCTCGAAGGAGCCGTCCACGGGGACCTCGCCGGCGACGTTGACCATCGCCGTGAAGCATTCCAGGCCGAGCACCGCGACGGCTTCCAGGAGCTGCTCGTCGGTCCAGCCGGCCTCGCGCGCCTCCTCGAGCAGGTGCTGGGGGGCGGTGCCGGGCTGCTTGACGAGCGGCTCGAGGTAGCGCAGCAGCGCGGCCTCCTTGGGGTCGCGGGACGTCCACCCGCGGGCGAGCGCGACCTCGTCGATGCCGACGCCCGCCAGCCGCGCAGTGCGGTTGTGGATCGCGATGCCGGGCTCGGACCGGTAGTGCTCGGCCACGGCCAGCGCGATCCGCTCCAGCGTGGGCAGCGTGAGGGCGCCGTGGCGCAGCTCGCCGCGGAAGCGCGCGTAGCCGCGGAGCGCGGCGGGCGAGCCGGCCAGCACCCCGAGGAAGTTCGGGAGCTGGCCGGCGGCCGAGAGGGCGCCCTTCAGCACGGGCAGGGACTCTTCGGGCGCGGTGAGCTCGTCGTGGATTGGGAAGCGGCTCATCTGTGTCTTGGGCATGTCGACCGCCGGGATCTGGGAAGAGGGAAGGCGCCGGAGCGGCTTCCTTACGCTGTGTAAGTGTAGGCGGCCGCAGGGCCCCCTACAACCTCAGATCACTGCGGCGTTCGCCGTGGCGACGGCGATCACGATCAGGAGCAGGCCGAGGGCGAACGCCCACGCGGCGACGCGGTCGGGCCGGGGGCCGACCCGCTCGCCGACGGTCCGCGGCGGCCGGCGCGACCGCGAGGTCGGGAGCTCCCCGGGCCGCCCGCCGATCTTCACGGTGCGCCGCCCACCCTGGGGGCCGCGCACGGGCCCGCTGCGGCGGGGGACCGTCTCGGGGTCGAACTCCTCGGGCTCGACGACCTCCTCGAACGGCTCGCCGCCGGCCGGCACGGCCCCGAACGGCTCGTCGCCGGCCGGCACGATCCCGAACGGCGCGTCGCCGCCCGGCACGGCCCCGAACGGCTCGTCGCCGCCCGGCACGGCCTCGCCGCCGCCC
>JBOGYU010000218.1:0-7748 GCA_050696935.1 Solirubrobacteraceae bacterium
GCCGGAACGGGTTCCGGCCGCGCAGGACGTCGAGGGCGATCAGCACGAAGTCGCTCCCGTGCGGGTCGTGCGGCCCGAGCACTCCGCCCGGGCTGACGATCACCACGGGCGCTCCGGCGTCCTGCAGCTCTCGCGCGATCCGCTCGGCCTCGACCTTCGAGCGCGCGTACGCGCCCGGCGGCGAGCCGAGCGGCGCGTCAGGGGTCAGCACGCGCTCGCGGGCCGGCAGCAGCGCGACGAGCGTCGAGACGTGCACGATCGGGTCCAGGCCACGCTCGTGGGCTCCGCGCAGCACCAGCTCCGTCCCCCGCGGGTTCACGTGGAGCATCTCCTGCGCCGCGCGGGAGTCCAGCTTGTAGATGTTGGCGGCGTGGATGACGGCGTCGCAGCCGTCGAGCGCCCGGCCGACGGCGTCGGGGTCGGTCACGTCGCCGACGACGTGGTCGGGCGCGTCGATCCCGTGCGGCGCGAGGGCGGGCGCGATCCGCTCCGGCGAGCGGACGAGCAGCCGCACCTCGTGGCCGGCGTCGACGAGCGCCTTGACCGAGTGCGAGCCGACGAACCCGGTGCCGCCGGTGACGAGCACGCGCACGGGGCGACACTCAACCGGGGCCGGGCCGGCGCTGTCAAGTCGCCGGGAGGTCGGGGAGACGCCCTCGCGCACCCGGAGCCGATCACCTCCGGCGGCGCGCGTCAGTGGGCGGCGCCGACCGGGGCGATGAGCTCGGCGAGCAGCCGGCGCACGCGCTCGCTGAGGTCGTCGCGGATTCGCCGCACACCGTCGAGGTCGACCTCGGCCGGGTCGTCGACGTCCCAGTCCTCATAGCGCTTGCCGGGAAAGATCGGGCACGCGTCCCCGCAGCCCATCGTGATCACCGCGTCCGCGGCTCTGACCACCTCGTCCGTCATCGGCTTGGGGAACTCCTTGCTGACGTCGAGCCCGAGCTCGGACATCGCGGCCCCGACGGCCGGGTTGATCTGATCGGCCGGCGCGCTGCCCGCCGAGCGCACGTGCACCCGGCCCTCGGCGTAGTGCTCGAGCAGCGCCGCGGCCATCTGGCTGCGCCCTGCGTTCTGCACACACACGAACAGCACCTCGGGCACGTCCTTGGCGATCGTGCCCTGCACCTGACCGAGCGCGCGCAGCCGCTCACGCGCGAAGCGGTGCACGAACAACGGCACGAAATCCTGAAACCGCGCACTCCCGAGCGACGCCGCCGACTCCGTCATGTACCGCTCGACCGTCTCGGCAGAGAACGTCCCGGCGAACTCGTCGCGCAGGTCCGCGAGCCCGCGCTCCAGGTGCTCGCGGGTGATCAGGTCGATGTCGAGATCCCGCAGTTGGGTGGCCATCGCTCAGCGCCCTCCTACCTCGGCTGTCTGCTGTCGGCGAAAGGCTATCCATTGACAGGTGTCGCTTCAATCGATAAACATAGATAGATGGCTGTCGATCTGGAACTGGCGCCCAAGACCAAGCGCCCCGCCGGCGAGCCGTGCTGCGAGCCGGTCGTCTACCCCGACGTCGAGCGAGAGCACGCGATCCGCATGGCCGAGGTGGCCAAGGCGCTCGGCGACCCGATCCGCCTCCAGCTCGTCGACGTGCTCAGAAAGCACGCGGGCAAGGTGTGCGTGTGCGAGCTCGTGCCGCTGTTCGACATCTCTCAGCCCACCCTCTCGCACCATCTCAAGAAGCTGCGCGCCGCCGGCATCGTCGATTCCGAGCGCCGCGGGCTGTGGGCCTACTACTACGTCCGTCCCGACGCACTGGAGGAGCTGACCGCATGGCTGAGCTGAGCATCACGGACACCAACCCGGCCGCGTCGAGCTGCTGCGCCTCGGAAGCCCAGCAGATGTGTTGCGAGCCGAGCGAGAAGCCCGCGTGCTGCGATACGGCCGCCGGCGGCGGCACATGCGGCTGCGCCGCCGGCAAGGCCGCCACCACGGACACGAGCGCGGACGAGCTGCGCGAGACGGTCCGCGAGCGCTACTCCGCAGCCGCGCTCGCTACCGCCGACCCGACCGGCGCAGCCGGGTGCTGCGGCCCCGACGCCGCCACGATCACGGATGAGCAGGTCGAGCTCTTCGGCGCCGCCCTGTACGCCGACGGCGAACACGACGAGGTGCCCGACACGGCGCTCCTGGCCTCGTTGGGCTGCGGCAACCCGACTGCGATGGCCGAGCTCCACGAGGGCGAGACGGTGCTCGACCTAGGGTCCGGCGGCGGCATCGACGTGCTGCTCTCGGCCCGCCGCGTCGGCCCCACCGGGACCGCCTACGGGCTCGACATGACCGACGAGATGCTCGACCTCGCGCGCGCCAACCAGGCCAAGGCCGGGATCGGCAACGTCCACTGGCTCAAGGGCCACATCGAAGCGATTCCGCTGCCCGCCAACAGCGTCGACGTCGTGCTCTCCAACTGCGTGATCAACCTCTCCACCGACAAGCCACAGGTCCTGCGCGAGACCGCCCGCGTGCTCAGGCCCGGCGGGCGCTTCGCCGTCTCGGACGTGATCGCCGACCCCGACATGGACGAGGCCACCCGCGCGGACCTCGCCTCCTACGTCGGCTGCATCGCAGGCGCATTGACCGGCGATGAGTACGAGCGCCATCTCGCCGACGCCGGGCTGACCGAGATCGAGATCATCGAGACCCACCGCGTCCACGTGCACGCGGGCTCGGCGATCATCCGCGCCCGCAAGCCCACTGACTGACGGGCGCGAACGCGCCTCCGTATCGAACCGCGCTATTTCACGCCATCCGCAGCCGCCGGCTACCCGCAGCCGGTGTTGTTGCCGCAGCTCGGGCACGTGTAGCACGAGCCGGTGCGCTGCATCATGCCGCCGCAGTTCGAGCACGCCGGGCCGAGATCGAGCCCGACCATGCGGGCGGGGACGACCGGCGGGGTGTCGGTCATCGCCGACGCCGCGGGCTGGGCCTCCGGGGCTGCCGTGCCCTCCGGCTCGCGCGCCGGGGAGCCGTTCGCCGGCCCCGACGTGCCGCCGGCGGCGCTCGCCTTGATGTCCTCGCCCGTCATCTTCGCCCGCACCTCCGGCGTGAGGATGCCGAGCTCCTCCTGGGCGTCCGCGTCGAGGAAGCGCGAGGCGAGCCAGCGCATGATGTAGTCGGGCATCGACTTGGCGAACGGGATCTCCGGGTTGGTGGTGATCCCCTCCGGCTCGAAGCGCATGTAGGCGAACTTGCTCACGAGCGTCTCGAGCGGCACCCCGTACTGGAGCGCGATCGAGATCGCGGTCGCGAACGAGTTCATCATGCCGCGGAGGGTCGAGCCCTCCTTGCCGATGTCGGTCAGGAAGATCTCGCCGACCGAGCCGTCGTCGTACATGCCGGCCGTGATGTAGCCCTCGTGGCCGCCGAGCGAGAACTTGTGCGTGAGCGACTTGCGCTCGCGCGGCATCCGCCGGCGCGCCGGGCCGGCGACGCCGCCGGCGCCCGCGAGTGCCTTTGCGACGGCCTCCTCCACCTTCGCCTCGACCTCGGCGGCGGTGAACACCTCCTCGCCGGCGGAGAGCGCGGCCTCGGCCTTCGCCTTGACCTCCTTGACCTCCTGGGCGTCGGTGCGGAGCGCCTGCGCGGTCTTCGACCCGTCGCGGTAGATCGCCAGCGCCTTCACGCCGAGCTTCCAGGCCTGGATGTACGCCTCCGCGATGTCCTCGACCGTCGCTGTCTGCGGGAGATTGACGGTCTTGGACAGTGCCCCGCTTATGAACGGCTGGACGGCACCCATCATCTTGATGTGGCCGGCATGCGAGATCGCGCGGGAGCCGACCGCCACGTCGAACACCGGCAGGTGCTCGTCGGCGAGCCCCGGCGCGCCGACGATCGTGCCGTGCTCGTTGACGTACGCCTCGATCTGCTCGACCTGCTGGTCGTCGTAGCCGAGCGTCCGCAGCGCCATCGGCACCGTCCGGTTGACGATCGTCATCGTCCCGCCGCCGACGAGCTCCTTGTACTTGACGAGCGAGAAGTCCGGCTCCACGCCCGTGGTGTCACAGTCAAGAAGGAAGGAAATCGTGCCCGTGGGGGCTAAGACACTGGCCTGCGCGTTGCGATAGCCGTACAGCTCGCCCAGCGCGACGGTCTCGTTCCACGTCTTCCGTGCGGCTGCGAGCAGCTCGCCGTCTTCGACCACGACATCCGGGATCGCGTACGCCGCGTCGCGGTGCATCCGCATCACGTTGTTGTGGGCTTCCCGATTCTCGGCGTATCGGTCGTACGGCCCGATGGCCGCGGCGACCTTCGCGGACTGCAGGTAGCCGCGGCCGGTCATCAACGCGGTGATCGCCGCCGCAGCCCCGCGCCCCTCGTCGGAGTCGTAGGCGAAGCCGTTGGACATCAGGAAGGCGCCGAGGTTCGTGTAGCCGAGTCCCAGCTGCCGGAATGCGCGGGCGTTGCGGCCGATCTCCTCGGTCGGGTAGCTCGACGGCCCGACGATGATCTCCTGCGCGAGGAAGACGATGTCCACCGCGTGGCAGAAGCGATCGGTGTCGAAGCTGCCGTCCGTCCGGCGGAACTTCATGAGGTTCAGCGACGCGAGGTTGCACGCCGAGTCGTCGACGTGCATGTACTCGGAGCAATTCGCGACGACCAGGCCGTCGACGATGTAGGAGTGGTGGAGCGGCTCGGTGAGGTTGTAGACCTCCTCCTGGCCGTCGTCCTCGCGCGCCACGAGCGTCGTGCCCGTCTTGCTGGCGTAGCGGCCGGTCTCGGCGAGCATCGCATCGAGCGCCGCGGCCTTGCGCGGCGTCGAGAACCCGATTGCCGCGGCGAAGCGCTCGAGGTCAGAGCCGGTGATCCGCAGGTCGAAGCCCTCGCGCGACTGGTATTCGACGGTCGAGCCGTCCTTGCGCGTGTAGGTGAAGGTTGGGGCGCCGCTGCCATCTGTGATGCGGTAGATGCGGCCGCGGATCCCGAACGTGCTCAGCAGCGCCTGGACGTCCCGCAGCAGAGCCTCGCTCCGGCTCCCGAGGCCGACGTAGCGGCTGGCCTTGCCGGCTGACTCGACTCGCGACACGCAGCCGTCCGCGCCGTACAGCCCGCGCAGGAAGGCGGCCTGCACTTCGGTCGGGGCGCCGAACATCGCATTGGGGACGCGCTTGCCGTGGGCGCGGGCGCTGGTCACGCCCAGGCCCCGGAAGAACTCCCGCACCGCGCCACTCCCCGCTCGCAGTTGCGTCGTGCCGTTGTCCATTGCCTGCCGCGAGATACCGCCGAGGAGCTCCCGCAACAGCCCTTCGTGCGACTCCACGAGCCCGTCGGCGATGTCGTCGCCGCCGTAGACCCACTCGGTTCGCACGTCGGTCAGGCAGCCATCGCCGATCAGGTGGCCAGTCAGCTCCGCGAGGCCCTCGCTCCAGCGGTCAGGCAGCTCATGGTCGATCACCGTGCTTCCGCGCGCGAAGGATCGGGCCTTCGCGGTGACCTTCACCGGCAGATCCCACGCGGCGTCGAGCGCCGGCGTCGCGCTGTCGTTGAGCAGCACCCGATCCTCGCGCGCAAGCTGGTCGGCTCGCACGTAGCCGCGGTTCAGCGTCCAGATCCGATGGTTCGGCGTGCAGCGCAGCTCGGCGCCGTTGGCAAATCGCAGTCGCACGATCGGCTTGACGCCGTTGCGCATGAACGCGATCGGGCGCGTCGCGACCACACCGGCTCCCGGGGCCTCCGCGGTTGCGCGATGGGTGTAGACGCGGATCTCCTCGCCGGCCTCTCCCCGCGCGACGAGCTCGCCGATCGGCATGAGGCCACGGGTCGTATGCACGCGAGCATCGGCCGGAAAGCACGGGTTGGACGCGTTGATGCGGCCCGAGTTCGGCGACGTGTGCCACTGGTTGATGGTGGTGTCGTACTGGACGCCCGGGTCGGCGCAGCGCCAGGCCGCCTCGGAGATCTCGCGCATGAGCTCGCGTGCGGAGACCGTGTCCGTCGGCTCGCCCGTCGTGCGGGAGAGCAGCTGCCAGTCCTCGTCGTTCTCGACGGCGTGCATGAACTCGTCCGTGACTCGGACGGAGTTGTTGGCGTTCTGGTACTGGATCGAGTGGAAGCCGTCGCCGTCGATCGACATGTCGAACCCGGCGTCGCGGAGAGCGGCGGCCTTGTCCTCCTCGCGCGCCTTGCACCAGATGAAGTCGCGAATGTCGGGATGGTCGACGTCGAGCACGACCATCTTCGCTGCTCTTCTTGTTTTGCCGCCACTCTTGATCGTCCCCGCCCACGCGTCGGCGCCGCGCATGAACGAGACCGGGCCGGACGCCGTACCGCCCTTGGACAGCGGCTCCATCGACCCGCGGATCTTGGAGAGGTTGATGCCCGAGCCCGACCCGCCGCGGAAGATCCGACCCTCGCGGGTGTTCCAGTCGAGGATCGACTCCATGTTGTCCTCGACGGACAGGATGAAGCACGCCGAGCACTGCGGCTGCTCCTCGAACCCCACGTTGAACCACACCGGCGAGTTGAACGCCGCCATCTGGTGGAGCAGGATGTACGTGAGCTCGGCCTCGAAGGCATCGCCGTCCTCGACTGAGGCGAAGTAGCCGCGCTCGCGGCCCCAGTCGGCGATCGTGTCGGCGACGCGGCCGATCATCTGCTTGACCGAGCGCTCGCGGGTCGGCGAGTCGAGCTGGCCGCGGAAGTACTTCTGGGCGACGATGTTCGTGGCGTTCTGCGACCAGGTCGACGGGAACTCCACGCCCTCCTGGCGGAACGAGCCGACCGCGGCGGTCCGCTGCTCCCACTCGACGGTGTCGAACGGATGGACGCCCGCCCGGGTGAACAGGCGCCGCACGGTCAGGGCCTCGCCGGCGCGTGGGTCCTTCGTGAGTGTGGTCTGCGGCGTCTGCTGCTCCATGGTGGATCCCTTCCCTGCGTGGCCTCGATGGCCGTCGGCAAAATCTCGTGTGGGCCGACCAGTTTCGAGGGGGCCTCGGACGGACCCGCAGACCGCAGGAAAACGTAGGGAAATTCTACCGAGTGGGGCTGGTTATACTGCGAGTATGACTCAGCGCGTGGGAGCGAAGGGACAGGTCGTCATCCCGAAGGAGATGCGCGACGAGCTCGGCCTCCAGCCCGGTGCCGAGGTCGAGTTCGAGCGCGACGGCGAGACCGTGCGCATCATGCCCGCTGGCCTCGCCGCCACGGACGGCCTGCGCGGCCGCTACGCCGCGAGCGGGATGGCCGCGGCGCTCCTCGCGGACCGCGAGCGAGAGCCCCGGTGAGCGTCTGCCTCGACTCATGGGCGGTGCTCGCGTGGCTCGACGGGGATGAGCCCGCGGCGAGCGCCGTCCAGGCTGCCTTCGAGGCCGAGCGGCCGTGGATGAGCTGGCTGAACGTCGGCGAGGTCGCCTACCAGCTCGAACGACGCCACGGCGCAGGCGAGGCCGCGCTCGTCGTGCGCCGGCTGCGCGCGGCGGTCGCGCTCGACGATGTCAGCTCCGAACGGGTGCTGGCGGCCGCGCACATCAAGGCCGAGCATCCCATCGCGTTCGCAGACTGCTTCGCGGCGGCGACCGCGGCCGCCCGCGGCGCGACGCTCTTCACCGGCGACCCGGAGCTGTTGCGGCGCGACGTCGGCTGCCGCGCGCGCGACCTGCGAGCGAGCTGAGCACCTCGGCGCCGAGGCGCAGCCGGTCGCGAGCGAGCTGAGCGGCTCAGCGCCCGAGGCGCAGCCAGTCGCCGAAGTCGCCCCACGCGCCGGTGGCGCGGTAGGTCGCCTCGCGCCAGGCGTGGCCCCACCC
>JBOGYU010000219.1:0-7739 GCA_050696935.1 Solirubrobacteraceae bacterium
TGCACCAGCCGCGCCCGTGACGCGCGCAGCTCCTCGAGGCTCTCGCGCAGCTCGGCGTCCAGGTGGGAGACGTGGCTGCGCAGCAGGCCGCCGAGGAATGCGAAGGGCAGCAGCGCGGTCGAGATGAAGGCGGGCCACCAGGCGGCGTCGCCCGCGCCGGCCTGCGCGACGGTCACCAGCAGGAAGGTGAGCAGCGCGCACACGTACACGGGCGTGATCTGCAGCCGCTCGAACGGGCCGGTGCGCCGCCAGCGCCGCACCGAGCGGACGAGCACGACCACGAACAGGGCCGCGTACAGCAGCGCGCCGAAGACGCGGGCGACGGTCTCGAGGCCCTCATCCGGCTGGATCAGCAGCAGGTTGGCCGGGCACTCGCCGCAGGCGGTCTCGACGAGCAGCGCGGGGACGAAGGCGAGCGGGAAGACCAGGTAGCCCGCGATCACGAGCGTGCGGTCGAGCCGCCGGGTCAGGCGGCCCGTCGGGAAGCTGATGCCGATGTGCAGGAACACGCCGCCCCAGAGCCCGCCGGCGACCAGCGCGAACGTGTAGACGAGCGGCGAGTTGGCGGACTGCAGCGTGAACAGGAACCAGGCGAAGCCGAGCAGCACCATGAGCACGCCGGTGCGGCTCTCCGGCCTGCGCCGCCAGGCGTAGAGCCCGGTGCCGACGAAGCTCCAGCCCACCGCCGGGCCGAAGATCGCCCACACCGGCTTGGCGTCCTGATGGTCGCTCCCCAGCACCACGGCGACGACGCCGAGACCGGCCGCGAATGCAGCGAGGACGACGATTCGCACTATCGATTTAGACCGCCGGCGGCGGCCGAAGTCATCGCCGGGCGCTATGCCGCGTACCGCTGCTGCGCGCGGGCGCGCGCCTTGGCCGCCTCGGCCTCGCGGTCCTTCGGCGGCGCAGAGGTGGAGAGCGCGTCCAGCAGCCGCGCCGAGACCTCGGCGACCTCGTCGACGGCGCGGTCGAACGCCTCCGCGTTGGCCTGCGACGGCTTGTTGAAACCGCTGATCTTGCGGACGTACTGCAGGGCGGCGGCGCGGACCTCTTCGTCGGTCGCGGGCGGCTCGAAGTTGTAGAGGGTGCGGATGTTGCGGCACATGGGATGAGCGTAGCCTCATCGGCTGCACGTTGGCCCCTTGCCCCTTGCCGCGCGCACGGGGAGACTACGCGGCATGCTCCGCGAGCACGCGCCGGCGCGCGACGACGACGAGCGCGCACCGCAGCCGGCCGCGCCGCCGCCCTCGGCTTCGATCCTGAGGCTCCAGCGCTCCGCCGGGAACCGGGCGGTGGGGCAGATGATCCAGCGGATGGCGTTCATCGACGTGCTCGGGCCGCTGCTGGAGACCGGCGACTGGGTGGAGGCCAAGAAGAAGGCGCGCGCGAAGGAGATCCTCGCCGAGGGCGAGAAGGACGCCGACAAGGCCGCCAAGAAGGCCGGCGAGGAGGTCGAGGCCGCCGGCCGCCACGAGGCGAGGATCAAGGCCGGCCAGATCGTCTCGGTCTCCGGCTGGGTCGTGATGAAGAAGGGCCTGACCGAGGGCGAGTACTCGGAGGTCGTGAAGGCGTTCGAGGCGTGGAAGGGCGACCCGAAGCAGAAGGAGAAGTTCCTCGCCGGCGTCCCGCAGGACAAGCTCTACCTGTTCACGGGCGAGATCGCGCGCAAGCCGTGGTCCGTCGAGCGCGTGCCCGAGGAGAAGGCGCTCGACGCGAGACCCAACGCGGCCAAGGCGCAGCAGGCGCGCAAGGAGCTGATCGCGCTCCAGGGCAAGAGCAAGAAGGCCAAGGCGCGCCTGACCGACGGCATCGTCGGCCTGCTCGTGTGGGGCGTCGCGGAGCGGCGCAGCGCGGACGACGTCGGCGGCGAGGGCGTCATCGGCATCGAGCACGCCGTCGACGCGGCGGACACGCTCGTCGCGATGAGCACCGCCGCGTACGTCGACACCGTGCTGCAGCTCGACGTGACCGGCGGCTCCTTCGCGGGCTGGGACCAGCGGCGGGTGGAGAGCGTCCTGATCCTGAAGGCCGTCGCCGCCCGCAAGTCCAACTACAAGAAGGAGGAGGCGGCCGCGCGCAAGGAGGTCGGCGGGTTCGCGGACGAGATCCGCGGCGAGGACCCCGACAAGCTGGCCGAGCTCACGTCGACGCGCGACATCGGCGGCGACACCGGGCTCCAGCAGAAGTTCACGATGTCGTGCGGCCCGACCTCGATCCAGATCGTCCGCGGGGAGTCCGACCCGATCTTCGCGCTCGACATCAGCAAGACCGCCAAGCACACGCTCGACTACAAGAACAAGGTCGGCGGCGAGCAGGAGAAGCTCCTCGGCAAGGACGCCGCGCCGCGACTGGTCAAGGACCGCTGGGACGCGTTCATGACCGCGATCAACGGGCTCACCCCACCGGCCGACGACGTCCCACGCTGGCAGGCGCTGCTCGCCTGGCTGGGCGGCAACCCGGCCGACGTCGCGCTGCGCGCCGAGGGCCAGGCGCTCGCCGTCGCCCTCGGCTTCACCGCGGTCGAGCTGGGCGAGTTCAAGAAGTACATCAAGGGGCTGCAGACCGAGCCCGGGCTGAGCGTCAAGGACTTCCAGCAGCGCATCAAGGCGGCCAAGCTCGCCGGCGTGACCAACGACAAGTACCCGCTCAAGCAGTTCGACGCGGGCAAGAAGCCGGTCACGGACAAGGACCTCGAGGAGATGTGGAACGTCCTGTTCCGCGGCCGCGACATCCTGATGGGCGTGTTCTGGACGGCCGGCGGCGGCCACTACATGGTGCTCGCCGACGCCCGCGGCGATCCGAAGAAGAAGGGCAGCGAGCGCGAGTTCCTGCTCAGCGACCCCTGGGAGGGGGACTCGCAGTGGATCAGCGGCGCCGACCTGGCGGCCGGCAAGTTCGGCACCGCCGGCACCGGCTACATCGACGACATCTACTACTGAGGCGCGTCGTGGACCTGCCGGCGATCCCCGCGAACGAGGCCTGCTACGAGCTGCTGCGGACGACCGCTCCCTCGCTCTGGGAGCAGTTCGAGCGCCGCCTGCTGCCGGTCGCGGACGGGGATGGAGAGCCGGAGGAGCGGGTGCGCGAGATCGCGCACCTCGAGGGCGAGCTGTGGTCGGAGTTCCTGGCGCACGACACCGAGCACCGCTCCCGCGAGCTCGGCCGGTCGTGGCCGTGCTGCGTGGAGGACCTGACCGCCGCCATCGTGACTGCCGCGATCCCGGCGATCGCCGCCTCGGACGAGCCGGTCGAGCGCCGGCGCGAGCGGCTCGAGGCCCTGCGCGCGCTCGTCGCCGGTCCGTCGCTCACCGGCGCGACCGTCGGCTTCGACCTCCAGCGGGCGATCCACGAGCTGGGCTGACGGGCCCCCGTCGCCAGGATCTGCGCGCCGCCCGAGATCTCCGGCAGGAAGTCCCACCACGCGGTCCGGCCGAAGGCGGAGTTGTCAGCGCACGTACGGCCCGCCACACCGCCGGATTGGTGGTGGCGCCTATGCAAGGGGTGCCCGAGTCGCAGATACTCGCCCCAGCATGTGGCCGCGCCGCCGTCCGACTCCCAGCAGCGACCCCGACACGACGCTCGAGACCTGCGCGCTGTGCGGGTCCGACTACGTCAACCCGGTCGACTGGGAGCCGCTGGACGGCGACGACGGCTGGTGGATGCTCCTGCGCTGCGGCCAGTGCCACACCTGGCGCGAGGTGACGGTCACCGACGAGGTGGCCGAGCGCTTCGACACCGAGCTCAACCGCCGCCTCGACGTGCTCGCCCGCGCGCTCCAGCGGATCGAGCGCCAGGAGATGGCCGCAGACGTCGAGATGATCATCACCGCGCTCCGCCGCGGGCTGATCGACGCGGCCGACTTCGCACGCTGATCAACGCGCTCGCAAGCCGCACGATCACGGTCTCCGAGCCCGGAGCCGGCGCCTCCGTACCGCGAGGCGCCCGGGCCGCCGGCTGCTCGTCCGTGCACGGCAGGTAGATCTTGAACGTGGCGCCGTGGCCCGGCTCGCTGTAGACCCACACGTCGCCGCCGCTCTGCTTGACGATCCCGAACACCGTCGACAGGCCGAGCCCGGTCCCGTCCGCCTTGGTGGTGTAGAACGGCTCGAAGATCCGCGTCCGCGTGTCCTCGTCCATCCCGATCCCGGTGTCGCTGACCGTCAGCAGCACGTACGCGCCGGGCCGCACGCCGGGATGGCCCTCGTCGGCGACCTCGCGATTCGCCGTCTCGATCGTCAGCTTGCCCCCGTGCGGCATCGCGTCGCGGGCGTTGAGCGCCAGGTTCATGACCACCTGCTCGAGGTGGCTGCGGTCCAGCTTGACCGGCCACGGGTCGTCCGAGAGCAGGGTGAGCAGGTCGACGTCCTCGCCGATCAGCCGCTCGAGCATCGTGTGCATGTCCGAGACGACGGCGTTGAGGTCGAGCACCTCCGGGCGCAGGACCTGCCGGCGCCCGAACGCCAGCAGCTGCTGGGTCAGTGCCGCCGCCCGCTCCCCCGAGCGCCGGATCTCCTCCAGGTGGTCGCGGCCGGGATCATCCGCGTCCTGGCGTGCGAGCAGCAACTCGCTGAACCCGATCACCGCGGTCATCAGGTTGTTGAAGTCGTGCGCGATCCCGCCGGCCAGCCGGCCGACCGACTCCATCTTCTGCGACTGCAGGAGCCGCTGCTCGAGCTCCTTGCCGGCCGTGATGTCGCGCGCGATCTCGGCGATCCCCTCGATCTCGCCGGTCGCGCCGCGGACCGGCGACAGCGTGACGCTGACCTCGACCTCCGCGCCCTCGCTCGTCACCCGCAGCGTCTCGTGGCCCTGCACCGACGCGCCCCCCAGCACGCGCCGGCGGACCTCGGCCATCTCGCACTTCCCGCCGCTCGGCGCCAGCACGTCGATCGACCGGCCCACCATCTCGCTCGCCGGGTAGCCGTACAGCCGCTCCGCGCCCGCGTTCCACGTGGCGACGATCCCGTCGGGAGTGAGCCGGGCCATCCCGTCGTCGGACGACTCCACGATCACCGCCAGCGCGCGCAGCGCCTCCTCGGCCCGCCGCCGCGCCGCGATCTCCTCGGTCAGCGCGAGCGTCCGCTCCTCGACGCGCCGCTCCAGGTGCTCCTGCAGCAGCGCGCGCTCCAGCGCCGCGGCGACCTGGTTGCCGACCCCGTCGAACGTCCGCAGGTTCTCCTCGCCGAACTGCCCGTCCTCCGGCCCGAGCAGGTTCATCACCCCGACGAGCCGGTTGCCGGTCCACAGCGGCACGCTCGTGTGGCCGCCGCCGACGCACTCGCAGGCGGCGAGGTTCTCCGCGCGCGCACGCGCCGACCCGATCGGCAGCCGGCGGCACAGCGAGTCGCGCTCGAGCCCGGCCCGCTCCACGGTGACGCCCGGCCGCGCGCGCACGTCGGCGAGCTGGAGGCTGCCCTCCCCCTCGCGCACGAGCATCCAGGCCGCCTGCACCCCCGGCAGGTCGAGCGCCCGGTTGAGCGCCTCCGCCGTCACCTCGGCCTCGCTGGTGCACCGGTTGAGCCCATCCGCGATCCGGTAGAGCCCGTCGAGCGAGCTGTAGGAGCGGCTCAGCTCGCCGTTGAGGTGCACCGCCTCCTCGAACGTGGAGATCAGGAAGTCGACGATCTGCTGGCGCTCGGAGGTGATGAAGTGCCGCTCGCCCCCGAACGAGATCTCCATCCCGAGCCGGGTCTTCTCCTGCTTGCGCAGCTCGAGGTTCGTGAGGATGTGGGACACGCGCGAGAGCAGGTAGCTGGTCTCGTACGGCTTGCGGATGAAGTTGTCCGCGCCGCAGGTGAGGCCCTTGACCACGTCCTTCGGGCTCGAGAGCGAGGTGAGCAGGATCACCGGGACGTCGCGCAGCCGGTCGTCGGACTTGATCGCCCGGTACAGCTCGTAGCCGTCCATCCCGGGCATCACGATGTCGGTGATCACGAGCGCGGGCCGGCGCTCGGCCATCGCCGCGAGCGCGCGCCGGCCGTCCGGTGCCGTCGCCACGGCATGGCCGGCCTCGCTCAGGACATAGCGCAGCTGCTCGGCCTGCGTGGGGCTGTCCTCCACGATCAGGATGTCGCCGCTCATCGCGCGCCTCCGACCAGCGAGCGGAGCGTCGCCACGATCCGCGGCGGCGGCAGCACGAGCTCGGCGGCGCCGAGCGCGACCGCCGCGCCCGGCATCCCGAACACCACGCTGCTCGGCTCGTCCTGCGCGATCGTGAGCCCGCCCGCCTCGCGCAGGCGCAGCAGGCCGTCCGCCCCGTCGCGGCCCATCCCGGTGAGGACGACGCCGGTAGCGCCCGCGCCGTACGCCTCCGCGACCGACGTGAACAGGTGCGACGCCGAGGGGCAGAAGCCGTTCACCTCCCCGCGCGCGGTCAGCACGATCGCGCCGCTGCGGGCGATGCCCATCTGCTTCCCGCCGGGCGCGACGTGGACGGTGCCCTGCACGGCGTGCTCGCCGTGCTCGGCCAGCTTGACCGGGCGCCGCGTGGCGCCGCCGAGCCACTGCACGAACGCCTCGCCGAACCCGGGCGCGATGTGCTGGACGAGGAGGATCGGGCAGCCGAGCGCGGGCGGCAGCGCACGCAGCATCTCGGCGAGCACGGCCGGCCCACCCGTGGACGCCGCGATCGCGAGCACCCGCTGGCGCGGCCGGGGGCGCGCGGGCGCCGGCGACCCGCCCTCCCGCACCGGCCAGCGGCGGACCACCTTCACCTCGGCCATCAACCGCACGGTCCGCAGCAGCTCGCGCTCGGCGCCGGCCGAGCGCGGGTCGCCGGGGCCGGTCGGCTTCTCGATCACCACGAGCGCGCCGGCCTACAGCGCCTCGAACGCCCCCCGCGCGTCGGACGGGTTCGAGCTCGCGGTGGCCATCACGATCGGCGTCGGCGCGCGCTCCATGATCAGCCGCGCCGCGTCGAAACCGTCCATCCGCGGCATGTGGATGTCCAGCAGCACGACGTCCGGCCGCAGCCGCTCGGCGAGCCGCACCGCCTCCTCCCCGTCGGCTGCGGTCCCGGCCACCGACAGCCGCTCGTCCCCCTCGAGCAGGTGGACGAGGTGATCGCGCGCGACCGCGGAGTCGTCCGCCACGAGCACCCGGATCACCGGCCGCTCCCGCCGGGCGGGGCCACGCCCAGGCGCCGGATGATGTCCAGCAGGTTCGAGCGGTCGAAGCTCGACTTGGCGACGTAGGCGTTCGCGCCCACCCGGATCCCGCGCTCCTTGTCCTCGCGCGACTCCAGGGCGGACACGAGCACCACGGGCAGGCCGGCGAGCCGCGCGTCCTCCCGGATGCGGCCGGTGAGCTCGAAGCCGTCCAGGTTCGGCATGTCGACGTCGGAGACCACGAGGTCGAAGTCCTCGCGCTGGAGGGCGGCCCATGCCTCGGCCCCGTCGACCGCCACGGAGACCCGGTAGCCGGCCGCCTCCAGCAGGCTGCGCTCCATCGTGCGCGTGGTGAGCGTGTCGTCGACGACGAGCACGAGCGGCGGCTGCGCCGCGACCGGCTGCGGCGCGGCGGCCGGCGGGCCCTCCCGGACCGCGCGCACGAGGTCCCCCGGGCGCAGGATCAGCACGATGTCGCCGGAGCCGAGCAGGCCCGCGCCCGCGACGTGGCGCACGCGCACGAGCGGGGGCGCGAGGTCCTTGACGATCACCTCGCGGTCGCCGAGCACCTCGTCCACCTCGACCGACGCGCGCGCCGCCGGCGCCGCGGACGATCACGCAGGCGGGCGC
>JBOGYU010000220.1:0-7716 GCA_050696935.1 Solirubrobacteraceae bacterium
CGACGTGCCCGAGGAGCTCGCGGCGCGGCTGGAGCGGCGGCTGCGCGAGCTGCAAGTCGCGCCGCTCCCGCTGCTCGACCCGGCGCCCGCCGGCCGCTTCCGGATCGCTTCAGGGGCGCCGCCGGAGCACTACGAGGCGGCCGTCGCCCGCGCCGTGGAGCGCATCCGGGCGGGGGACTTCGAGAAGATCGTGCTCGCGCGCGAGGTGGCGGTGCACGCGCCCGCCGACCACGACGCCGCCGCGGTCTACGGCGTCCTGCGCGCCGCCTTCGCCTCCTGCTACGTGTTCTGCGCCGGCCGCGGCGACGCCGCGTTCATCGCCGCCTCACCCGAGCTGCTGGTCCGGCGCGAGGGGCTGCGCGCCTCCACGGTCGCGCTCGCCGGCTCGATCCGCCGGTCCGCCGACCCGGCGGTGGACGACCACCTCGGCGAGCAGCTCCTGCGCTCGGAGAAGGACCGCGAGGAGCAGGCGATCGTCGCCCGCCGGATCGCCCGCACGCTCCGCCCGCACGCCGTGTGGGTGGCGGCGCCGGACGAGCCCGCGATCGTCAAGGTCGCCAACATCCAGCACCTCGCGACCCCGATCCGCGCCCAGCTCACCCATCCCCGCAGCGCGATCGAGCTCGCCGGCCTCCTGCACCCGACACCGGCTGTCGGGGGCGAGCCGCACGCCGCCGCCGCGCCGCGGATCCCGGCGTTCGAGGGCCTGGACCGCGGCTGGTACGCGGGCGCCGTCGGCTGGACGGACGCCAACGAGGACGGCGAGTTCTGCGTGGCGCTGCGCTGCGCGCTGCTGCGCGGCCGCGAGGCGCGGCTGTACGCCGGCGTCGGCGTGGTGCGCGACTCGGACCCCGCGGCCGAGCTGGCCGAGACCGAGGTCAAGCTCGGCGCGCTGCTGCCCGTCCTCAGCGGCTGAGCCGCCGCTTCCAGCGCCGGCCCGCCCGTTGCGCGCGGGTCTCCAGCGCGCCGCGGATCCCCCGATACGCGGGGAGCTCCCTCGCCTCCTCGGCGCTGATCGTCAGCGTCACGCGGCGCTCGGCGATCCGCGCCACCTCCGGCGCGTCGACGAACCGCCGGCCGTCGGCAGTGGAGACGACGATCCCGTCGAAGATGTGCTCGCGCGCGTTGTCGAGCACCCGGTGCACGGTGCCGAGCCGCTGCCCGTCCGCGGTGTGGACGGGCACGCCGCGCGGCAGCGCCTGATAGCCGATCGGGTGGCCCTCGTCGTCCGTCACCCACGAGACGCTAGCGACCGGCGTGCTCGCTGGGCGCCGAGCTCACGCCGCGCCGACGAACTCGATGAAGTTGACGCTGAACATGCTGCCGGGCGCCAGCGGGTTCTCGGGCACGAGCGGGTTCCTGAACACGAGGAACAGCTCGTGCGTCGCCCCCGAGTCCGTCACGGGCATCTGGACGTAGATCCAGCTCTGCGCCCCGCCCGTGTTGGGCACGTCGACCGACCCGAGGAGCGGGCCGCTGGGCGAGCCGGCGCGCGCATCGATCGTGCCACCGAGGCCGCCCGAGGCGACGCGGAAGTCGAGCCGGTCGATGTCACGCAGGTTGATCGGCGCGTACGACACGTGGTCGCCGTCCTCGAGCCGGCCGATCGCCCTGCCGCCGCCTCCGGCCGGGTCGGACGCCTCCTCGACCCGGACACCGTCGCTCGACGCGAAGTGCTCGGCCTGGAGGATCCGCGGTTGCAGGATCGCCTGATCGCTGCCGGTCAGCGACGCGGCACCGTTCGCGCCGCCCGCGTCGGTGTAGCTCGCACTGACGACGTAGAAGCTGTACTGGGTGTCGGGCTCCCACGCCGCGGGGATCGTGAACGTGCCTTCGCAGCCGCTGAAGCTCTGGTCGCCGTGCGCGTGCTCGTTGTGGCCGAGCGCGGTGTCGACGGTGACCTTCGTGCAGTCGATCGGGCCGTCCTCGGGATCCGTGACGCCGACCTTGAACTGCACGCGGTCGCCGTAGTCGAAGATGGCCCCGCTCGCCGGGAACTCGATCTTCACGGTGGGACGGGTGTTGCCGACCGTGATCGTCTCGGTGGACGTCCCTGTCTTGCCGTGGGTGTCGGTGACCGTCAGGCGGGCTGTGTATACGCCCTCCTGCGTGTACTCGTGGGTCGGATCGGCGCCGGCGGAATCATCGGTGCCGTCGCCGTCGAAGTCCCACGAGTAGCTGATCTCGTCGCCGTCCGGGTCGCGGGAGCCGTCGCTGGAGAACCCCACCGTCAGCGTCGCCGGGCCGGAGTCCGGCGTGGCGCTCGCTTCGGCGATCGGCGAGCGCGAGCCCTCGACGTGGTTGATCTTGTAGACCGCCGAGTCCATGTTCCCGCCCGTGTAGCTGCCGCTGCCGTAGTCGAGCACGTACAGCGATCCGTCCGGCCCGAACTGCATGTCCATCGGCGCGTAGATCGTCGCCGAGTCGAAGAACGCGTTGATCCCGCTCGGCTCACCGTCCGGGCCGACGGCGATGTCCTTGATCCAGCCGCGCGTCCAGTCACCGGCGAAGAAGTGGCCGGCGAAGTACTCGGGGAACTTCACGTCGGACTGCAGCGCCGGATCGAAGTCGTACACGGGGCCGCCCATCGGCGCCTCGCCGCCGTTGCCGAACTCGTCGGTCGACCTGCCGTCGTACGTGACCGTCCCGCCGTCGTAGTGGATCCACGCCACCTCGGCCGGCGGCAGCTCGCGCAGGCCGGTGTTGTGGGGAGACTCGTTGACCGGCGCCTGGCAGTCGAACTCGGGCCCCGACGTGCCGGTCGCGAAGTCGTAGTCGTCGTAGGCGAGGTTCGGGCCGATGCAGTAGGGCCAGCCGTAGTTGCCCGGCTCGGGGATCTGGTTGAACTCGACCAGCCCGCCCGGACCGCGGTCCGGGTCGGCCACGGGGGCGTCGGGCCCGTACTCGCCGACATAGAGCCAGCCGGTGCGGCGGTCGACGCTGAACCGGAACGGGTTGCGGAAGCCCATCGCGTAGATCTCGGGCCGCGTCTTGGCCGGGTCGGCGTCGGGGTACTTGCCGCCGGGCCCGAACAGGTTGCCCGCCGGGATCGTGTAGGACCCGTCGGCCTCCGGGTGGATCCGGAGGATCTTGCCGCGCAGGTCGTTCGTGTTGGCGGACGTGCGCTGGGCGTCGTAGGCGGGGTTGCGGTCGGGCCGCTCGTCGATCGGCGTGTACCCGTCGGAGGAGAACGGGTTCGTGTCGTCGCCCGTGGACAGGTACAGGTTGCCCTGGGCGTCGAAGTCGATGTCTCCACCGAGGTGGCAGCAGATGCCGCGGTCGGCCGCCACCTTCAGGATGACCTGCTCGCTCGCGAGGTCGAGCGTGTCGCCGTTGAGCTTGAAGCGCGACAGGTACGTCTGGCCCTTGAACGGCTCGAAGTCCTCCGCGCTGCCGTTCGACGGCGCGTCGCCCTCGTTGATCCCGGGGGTGGCGGGGTCGTCGGCGGGCGTGTCGAGCTTCGGTGCATAGAACAGGTAGACCCAGCGGTTCTCGGCGAAGCTCGGGTCCACCGCCACGCCCTGCAGGCCCTCCTCGTCATGCGTGTACACCGGCATCCGCGCCGCGATGGTGGTCTCGCCGGCGGTCGTCGTGTAGAAGACCCTGCCGTCGCGCGACGTGTGCAGGACGTCGCCGTCCGGCAGCACGGCGAGCGAGATCGGCTCGCCCGCGCTCTCGGTCCCCTTCGCGAGCGTGACCTGCTCGAAGTCGCTGTCGGTCGGAACCTTGCCGCTTGCGCTGCAGTCGGCCGGCTCCGCGCCCGCCGCGGTCCTGATGCCGCCGAGCAGGTGCTTGCGGAAGGCCTCGTCCGCGAAGCTCTCGGACGTGTGCCCGCCGCCGGTGTAGAAGGAGCGCCCGCCCGCGTAGTCCTGGCACCACGCGATCGGATGGTCGTCGCTCGTCAGGTCCGACCCGTCCAGCTCGACGTACGACGACTCGTCGAGGGCGGCGAGGACGTGGACGTCACCACGCGGGCTGTAGTCGGTCGCGAGCAGCCCGGACTGCGGGTCGTCCGGCGCCTTGTAGTTGTACCACTCGTCGAAACGGCTCCAGCTGGCTGGCAGGTGCGCCGTCGCCGGGTGCTCGCCGTCCTCGACGTCGACCGTGGCCTGCTGCTGGTGCGGATGGCCGCTGAAGTACGCCCCCACGAGCTCGCCGTAGAACGGCCACTCGTACTCGGTGTCCGCGGCCGCATGGATGCCGACGAAGCCGCCGCCGGCGCGGATGTAGCGCTCGAAGGCGCCCTGCTGCTCCTCGTCGAGCACATCGCCCGTGGTCGAGAGGAACACCACGGCGTCGTAGCCGGCGAGCGTCGTGTCGTTGAACTGCGTCGAGTCCTCCGTCGCATCGACCGCGAAGTCGTTCTGCTGCCCGAGCTCGCGGATGGCCGCGATCCCGTTCGGAATCGAGTCGTGCCGGAAGCCGGCGGTCTTCGAGAAGACCAGGACCCTGAACTCCGGCGACGCCGTCTGCGCCCCCGACCCCTGCGCGATCAGCAGGCACACGATGGCGCCCAAGGCCGCGACCGAGACGGCGCGCATCATCCCGCCGACCTCGAAGCCGTCGCGACGTCGAGCCGCAGCCGGAGGCCGGAGCCGGTGAGCGCACCGTGGTTGTAGATGTCGATCTGCAGCAGGTCGCAGTGGCGCAGGTCACCGATCGAGTCGGACTCGCTCGCGGGCGCGGCGGGCTGGACGAGATCCGATCCGGCAAACCCCTCGGGGGAGGTGACGGCGAGGTCGTAGTCGTCGGTCGGCGTCGACCAGCTCAGCGTGGATCTGACGTCGGCCGTCTTGGCGCGGACGTCCGAGAGGTCCAGCACCAGGTCGAGGCGCGTGGGAGCGAAGTACAGGGGCACCATCGGTGGGATGACGTCCAGCGTGGCGCCGCCGGCTCGCAGTACGCCGGCGCCTTCCGGGGCGGCGCACTTACGCCCGGGGGGCGTGCGTGTCTCGTCGGGGTGCCGGAAGGAGGGCTCGCCGGTGGTCAGCGACCCGCCACCGCTCAGGCATCCGCCGTCGGGCCGGGTCCCGCCGACCCAGCCGATGCCCGCGACGAGCGACTCGCGGAACTGCGCGAGGTCCCACGTGGATTCGTTGTGCCCGAGGTTGGTGTAGAAGACCCGGCCGGCGCCACGGAAGGTCTTCGTCCAGGCGAGCGGCTGGTGGTGGACGTACGGCAGGTCGCTGTCCTGGACGATCGTCGTCTCGTCGAGCGAGAGCAGGACGTTGACGTCCTGCGTGCCGCGCGGGTCGCGCCGCCAGCGGTAGAGCTCGTCCTGGAGCACGAAGGAGTCCTCGCCATGCCACGGGGCGGTCACCGGATGCTGCTGGTCCTCCACGAGCAGCCGCGCGTGCGGGTCGTTGGCCATCTGAGGATGCGCCTGGAACTGCGCGCCGACCAGCTCGGCGTACTCCGGCCAGCCGTAGTTGTTGTCCGCCGACGCATGGACGCCGACGAAGCCGCCGCCGCAGCCGAGCCACTGCTCGAAGTCATCCCGCTGCTGTGCCGACAGCGGGATGCGACCGGTCGTCGAGTTGAACAGGACGAGGTCGACGGTGGCGAGCTTGGCCGCACTGATGTCGGCGGGGTTCTCGCTGAACTCGACGGTGTAGTCGCCGGTCTCAGCGGCGAGCTGCGCGAGGACGGCGTTGCCATAGGCGATCGACGAGTGGCGGAAGCCGTAGGTGCCGCTGAACACCATCACGTGGGGCGGATCCGCCTGCGCGCGGGCGACGGCCACCGGCAGCGCCGCACATACGATCGCAAGCATCATCACACCCGTCGCTCGTAGGCGAGTCATGTCAGCTCTCCCGCTCGTTCCCTCGGAAACCGCGCAAATAGCTTGCGCCCGGCGGGCAAAGTACGCGATCTTTCGCCGCCTGTCAAGCAAAAGCACCGAGTACGACTACGTTCGCGCCGCCAGCGACAGGGCGAACAGGCCGTCCTCGTCGGTGAACCACTCGGCCAGCTCGAGCCCGCTCGCGGCGTAGTCGGCGATCAGCCGCGAGCGGGTGAACTTCGCGGAGATCTCGGTCCGCAGCTCCTCGCCGCGCGCGAAGGCGACGTCGAGGTCGAGCGCCCCGATCCGGACATGGCACGCGCGCCGGGCCCGCAGCCGCATCTCGATCCACTCGTTCTCGGGATCGAAGAACGCGACGTGCTCGAACAGCTCGCACGGGAAGTCGGCGTCCAGCTCGCGGTTCAGCACGTGCAGCAGGTTGCGGTTGAACTCCGCCGTGACTCCCTCGGCGTCGTCGTAGGCGGCCTCGAGCACGTCGACGTCCTTCACCAGGTCGGTCCCGAGGAGCAGGTAGTCGGCGGGGGAGAGCAGCTCGGCGATCGAGCGCAGGAAGCGCCGCCGCGTGCCCGGGCCGAAGTTGCCGATCGTGCCGCCGAGGAACGCCACCACGCGCGGCCGGCCGGGCTCCGGCGGCGGGATCGCCCGCAGGTGGCGCTCGAAGTCGCCCACGATCCCGTGGATCGCCATCTCGGGGTACTCCTCGGCGAGCGACGCCGCGCAGTCGCGCACCACCTGCTCGGCGACGTCGAACGGCACGTAGCGCCAGAGCGTGCCGGCCTCGGCCATCGCGTCGAGCAGGACGCGTGTCTTGGCCGCGGTGCCCGACCCCAGCTCCACCAGCTCGGCCATCGCGGTCCGGCGGGCGATCGCGCCGGCGTGGCGGGTGAGGATCGCGCGCTCCGTGCGGGTGGGGTAGTACTCGGGCAGCTCGCAGATGCGGTCGAACAGCGCCGCGCCGCGGGCGTCGTAGAGGTGCTTCGGCGGCAGCTCCTTGAACGGCTTCGTGAGCCCGTCCAGCACGTCCTCGGGCAGGGAGCGCGGCGCGCCGTCGCCGACGTGGACGTCGATCCGCAGGCTCGGCGTGCCGGTGCTCACGCGTCCCACGCCAGCCTCACCCCCGCGAAGATCTGGCGCCGGTGCGGGAGGTCCCAGTTGCGGAACGTGGGCGTCGCCACCCGCGCCCGGGTGGCCCAGGAGCCGCCGCGGAGCACCTTGTAGTCGGTGCCGAAGAACACCTCGGAGTACTCCTTGTAGGGGTGCGCCACGAAGCCCGGGTAGGCGCGGAAGTCGCTGGCGGTCCACTCCCAGACGTCCCCGAGCATCCCGAGCGCGCCGCAGGGCGCGGCGCCGGCCGGGTAGGCGCCGGCGGGCGCGGGCCCGAGGAGCCCGTGGTCGAGGTTGGCGAGCCGCTCGTCCGGCGGCTCGTCGCCCCACGGGAACGGGCGCTTCGCCTGGCGCTCCTGGTCCCAGGTCGCCGCCTTCTCCCACTCGGCCTCTGTGGGGAGCCGGCCGCCGTGCGCGCGGGCGAGGGCGTCGGCCTCGAACCAGGAGACGTGCACCACGGGCTCGTCGGGGTCCAGCGGCGCCCAGCCGTCCATCGTCCAGCGCCGCCAGTCGCCCGCAGGCCCGCGGGCCCAGCCCTCGGGGTGCGTGATGTCGTACTCCTCCTTCCACGCCCACGCCTCGTCGCTCCACCACTCGCGGCGCTCGTAGCCGCCGCCCTCGACGAAGTGCAGGTAGGTGGCGTTGGTGATCGGCGTGCGCGCGATCCGGAAGCCGCGCACGTCGGTGCGGTGGCGCGGGCGCTCGTTGTCGTAGGCGAAGCCCTCGGCGCCGGCGCCGAGCTCGAACGGACCGGCGGGCACGTCGACCCGCTCGAGCCCGGTGTGGCCGCCCGGGGCGGCGGGGCGCAC
>JBOGYU010000221.1:0-7710 GCA_050696935.1 Solirubrobacteraceae bacterium
GCCCACGCCAGCGAGGGCTCGCCGCGCACGAACTCCTGGATCGCCTCGCGCGCGGCCACCGGATCGTCCGGCGGCCGCGTCCGGTCCAGGAAGCCCTCGATCGCCACCCGCAGCTCCTCCTCTTGCCGGATCTGCTCGAGCGTGCGACCGATCGTGTTGACGTAGGCGGCCTGCGGCGGCAGCGGCTCGGGCTCCTCGCACAGCTCGAACGGGCCCATCGCCGGGCTGCCCGCCAGCTCGCGCAGGTGGCGGTCGAGCGGCGCGTCGACCTCGGTCATCAGCACCAGCGTCGCCGGGATGTCGTCCACCGCCTCGAGCAGGAGCAGCCGGCCGAAGTGGACGCCGGAGAGGCGCTCGAACACCGCCGGCGATGTCGCCTCCAGCCGCGCCCGCAGCTCCTCCACGCGGCCCGGGAGCACCCGCGCGCGGATCCCGTGCGCGATCTGGTGCGCGCCCGCCATCACGCCCCGTAGCGCAGCACGTCGTCCTCGGCGTAGTGGTCGCTGGGCGTCTTGTGGAACCGCGTCGAGACCGGCTCGAAGCCCGCGGCCAGCACGTAGTCGATGTCCTCGCCCTCCGGCGGCGCGCTCGTCCCCATGTCGCGCAGGCGGGCGAGGATCGCCGCCGCCTCGACGTCCCGGCCGCGCTCGCGCCCGGCCGGCACGTTGAAGTCGCCGGCCAGGATCACGGGCCCGCGCGCCGCCGCGGCCAGTGCCCGGCGCACGATCGCGCCCGCCTGCGGCACCTTCATGTCGCCGTCCGCGGAGACGTGGGTGGTCAGGAGCGTCAGCTCGCGGCCGGTCTCGCGGTCGCGCAGGCGCGCCTCGATCCACATCCGCAGCTCGCCGTACTGGCGCCAGTTGCGCCGCCCGTGCCGCAGCGCCGTCACGATCCCGCGCAGCTGGGCGAGCAGGTAGAAGCCGCGGCGGCGGGAGAGGACCTCGTAGCGGGCCGGGATCACGAGCGCGTTCCCGAGCCCGGGCCGGCGCATCTGGAGCAGGCTGAACGGCCCCGCTGCGCGCTTGAGCGCCCGCGCCTGCGCGCCGCCCACCTCCTGGAGCGCGAGCAGCGGCGCATCCGGCCCGCCGTCGAGCGCCTCGCGGTAGAACGGCAGCTCCAGGTAGCTCTCCTGCGGCGCGGTGATGCGCGGGTTCCCGGCCGCCGCGTTGAACGTGATCACCCGCACCTCCCTCATGCCGGGTTGAACGCCGCGAAGGCGTGCGGGAGCCCGCTGAGCGCCGGCGCCAGCTCCGGGCAGTGGCGCAGCAGCACCGACCGCATGTCGGTGTCGCGGATCCACTGCATGCCCACCGGCGTGTAGACCGCGGGCGTGAAGTCGGTGGTGAAGAAGCGGTCGCTGTTGAGCCGGCGCGACGCCATCACGATGAAGATCCGGAACGCGGTGTCGCTGAACGCGAACCCCTTCGGCAGCGGCTCGGCGAACATGCCCACGGTGAGGTCGACCTTCTCGACGTCGCCGCCGTAGACGCGCCGCATCTCCTGCGCCCACTGCGGGTTGTCCGTCAGCGTCTCGAAGCTGTCGGCGGGCTTCAGGTGCAGCAGCCGGCGCATCTCGTTGTAGCGCGGCACGCCCATCTCGCGCGAGCGCAGGATGTCCACCGCCGCGAGGTCCATCCGCTTGCCGTCGGGCCGCACGAAGTCCTGCAGGTCGCGCGGGAAGTTGTGCAGCACGTTGATGCCCGGGTGGGTGTGGCCGAACGAGTAGAGGAGGTCCGCGAGCGTGACGCGGTCCTCGATCGGCGTGAGCTGGGGGCCGGTGAGCTCGGCGAAGGCGCGCTGCTCGAGCTCGCGGTGGTCCTCGTGGGAGCGCAGCGTCCAGTCGTCGGCGAGCAGCGGGTGCATCCGGTAGACGGCCGCGAACTCCTCGGTCAGGGTGTAGGGGATGTCGTAGTGGTTCACCGGCGAGCCCGGGATGCCGCTCACGACCTCGCTGTCGCTCAGGCGCCCGAACGTGTCGCTCAGCCGCCGGCCCGCGATCCCATGCCAGTTCGCGTGCATCGCGATCACCGTCGTCGGGTGCGAGATCACCGCGGGCGTCCACTCGACGGTGTGGATCTTGGCGAGCACGGCGGCGTTGACCAGCCGCGCGCGCTGGAACAGGTCCTCGTCCGACCACGTGGGATAGGCCTGCCGGAGCCGGTCGCAGATCGCGTTGTGCTCGAGCACGAACAGGCGGCCGAGCATGCTGAGCCCGAGCCAGAAGCCGGGCACGTTGCGCGGGTCGAACCGCGGGTCGTCGGGGAACACCAGCCGGTCGCCTTCGATGCGCAGCTTGCCGTCGGCCCCCGTCCGCACCCGCTTCTGCGCCTCGGGGGTCTTGCCGTAGATCGAGGAGCCGTCCCACCAGTGGGTCTCGGTGTTGACGAAGGTCGGCACGCCCTCGTCGCCCTCGGGGCGGGTGGGGTCGCGCGGCGTGCGCGGGATCACCATCGGGTCCTCCGGCCAGGAGTCGCCCTCGGGCAGCCGGACCTCCCACACGTTGTCGTGCGTCCCGCTGCCGTGGCTGAACCAGTCCTTGATCATGAACTGGAGCCAGGCCGCCACGAGCGCATTCAGCGACGTTGCCGCCTGGAACTCGTGGCGCGTCATCAGCTCGATGCTGACCGTGCGCGGGTTGGGCTCCATGATGTCCGGATCCCGACGCGCGCGGTCGAGCGGGATGTTGCGGCCGAAGCGCGAGCCGGCCCGGCCCATGGCCGGGTGCGCGAGGTCGTTGTAGGTCCCGTCCGGCGTGCGCTGCGTCCGGTACTCCGGCCGCCACGGCGGCACGGGCGGCGTGCCGGTGGACGGCAGCCCCTCGGTGTCGTACAGGTTGCGCTTGCGCAGGATGTTGCGGACGCCGATCAGGACGGCGAGGCCGACCGGGGTGGGC
Organism: Solirubrobacteraceae bacterium; assembly: GCA_050696935.1. Taxonomy (GTDB): domain Bacteria; phylum Actinomycetota; class Thermoleophilia; order Solirubrobacterales; family Solirubrobacteraceae; genus DASSUW01. Next base: position 2,894 of record JBOGYU010000221.1, read on the forward strand.
AGCCGGTGCCAGCCGATGCGCCGGTCGAGCGCCTGCGAGACGCCGTCGTACACGCGCCAGAAGAGCGAGTTGCGATAGCCGGACATGCGGGCACGGTCCTCGACACTCCGGCCCCTGTCAACCCGTATAGGATCGCCCGGAGTTGAACCGCCTGCTGGAAGCCCTGACGTTCTACGTCCTGCGGCCGCTCAACGACCTGGCCCTGTGGCTGTGGCGGATCGAGCGGCGGTTCGAGTTCCTCTACCGCCCGCAGTTCGACCGCTGGCTGCGGCCGCCGATCTTCGACTTCCTCCAGGCGGTGCAGAATCGAAAGCGGCGCGACGAGGGGCTGGCGATCGCGGAGGAGCGGATCCCGCCGGACGAGGAGCGCAACACGCGCGAGGTGATCGACGAGATCGCGGCGTTCATGCGCGAGAACTACCCCGCCGGCGGCGCCCAGCGGTTCGGCAACACGAAGACCTACGCCGTGTTGCGCGGGGAGTTCACGGTGCTCGACGAGGTGCCCGAGCGCCTGCGGCGGGGGCTGTTCGCCACGCCTCGCACCTACCCGGCGTGGGTGCGCTTCTCCGGCCCGGGGCCGTTCGTGCCGCCCGACCTGGAGGACTACGGGCAGTGCTCGGCCGCGATCAAGGTGACGGGCGTCCCGGGGCCGAAGCTGATGGAGGACGAGAAGGAGACGCAGGACCTGATCCTGGTCAGCCCGGCCAGCTTCGTCACGCCGGACATCCGGGAGAACGCCAAGCTCCAGCGGTGGGTGCGCCGGAAGGCCGGGCTCGTGTACTTCCTGAACCCGTTCGACCACCACCTGCTGCACATGATCTTCCAGGCGCTGTACTCGCCGATGCACAGCAGCCCGCTGGAGGTGCAGTACTACAGCAACGTCCCGTTCCTGCTCGGCGAGGGGCAGGCCGTGCAGTACTCGCTCAAGCCGCGCTCGCCGGCGCGGGGCCGGATCCCGGCCCGGCCGTCGGAGAACTACCTGCACGAGGCGGTGGTGCGCACGCTGCGGGCGGGGGCGTGGACGTTCGACTTCATGGTCCAGCTGCAGACCGACCCGCACCGGATGCCGATCGAGGACGCGACGGTGAAGTGGCCCGAGGGCCTCTCTCCCTACGTGCCGGTCGCGCGGCTGCGGCTGCCCGCGCAGAAGTTCGACTCCGACGGGCAGATGGGTTTCGCCGACGTGCTCCGGTACAACCCGTGGCACAGCCTGCCCGAGCACCGCCCGCTGGGCAGCTCCAACCGGGCGCGGCTGCCGATGTACCTCGAGCTGGCCAAGCTGCGCCAGCGCATGAACCGCGTGGAGCATTTCGAGCCCACGGGCGAGGAGACCTTCTAGCGCTTCTTCGAGCCGAGGAAGGCCAGCACCGTGTTCATCGCCGACAGCCCCGTGAGGAGCGCGGCGGTGCGCCGCGGGAGCTGGCCGCGGATCCCGCCAAGCGCCACGGCGACGGTGTCAGAGGCGTGGACCAGCCTGCCGAGCCGGGCCGACCGCCGGCGCGTCTCCTCGTCCCCGATCAGCAGCTCGGCGCCGAGGATCACGGTCCGCACGCCGAACATGCGCAGCGGGTAGATCGGGGCCGGGTTGGCGTCGGGGTCGGTGCCCAGGCGCCGCGCCATCATCTCCGGCACCAGCAGCGCGACGGCGCCGTTGAAGAAGCGGATCGCGCCCAGCAGCCGGTGCGCGATCATCGCCGGAAGGTCAGCGCGAAGCGCAGGACGAGCTTGCGCCCGCGGAAGACGCGCCCGACGCCCCACACGAGGCCGAGGTAGACGCCGGGCGAGATCTCGCGGATCTCGTCGCGGATCCAGCCCGCGACCTTCGACGAGCGCGAGTAGTCGAGCACCACGCACGGCCGGCCGTCGAGCCAGCTGTCGGCCGTGTAGGTCTCGGCGCGGACGGCGCGCAGGCCGAACGGCAGGATCTTGTTCTTGAGGTCCTGCGTCTCGGGGCTGAACACCTTCCCCTGCCAGAACAGGAGCCCGAGGACGCGGCTCAGCGGGCGCGCGAGCCGCGTGCCGGGCAGCGCGACGATCGTGCCGCGGCTGTCGCCGCGCGGGATGTCGCCGGCCGGGCGGTCCTGGAACAGCGCGTCGAGCTGGACGGCGGGCATCTCCAGCAGCTCGTCCGCGGTCATCGCGGCGGTGGGCTCCGACAAGGTCGTCACGAGACTCAGCCCCTTCGGGGATCGGGTGCCGGCCGAGCCGTCGCGAGGCTCGGCCCGGGTGCGGGCCGATCCTACGGCGGGCCGAGCAGGGCCTGCAAGGCCGGCCGTGAGCCCGTAGGCTCGCTCGGAGGCGATGCCCGCGCGCTCCAAGCGGCTGCTCGCCGGCGATGTCCTCCTCCTCGTCGTGGCGGGAGCGGTGGCCGCCGTGGACTCCACGGCCGGCGACTGGCGGCCGCCCGAGCTCTTCGCCGTCCTGCTCGCGCTCGCGATCGGCAGCGACCTGCTCGCGCTGCGCCACCGGGCGCAGCGCATCTCGGGCTCGTTCCTCGCGATCGTGCTGGCGATGGCGCTGCTCGGGCCGGCGCCGGCGGCGGCGATCGGCGTGCTGTCGGTGCTCGTCGACCAGCTGCGGGCGCGCAACCCCGTGCCGCGGCTGATCACGAACCTGGCGACGTGGGCGACGTTCCCGCTCGTGGGCGGGCTGCTGATCGAGTGGGCGGCTGCTGCGGGAGCTGCTCGTCTCCCAGGACCGCGCCGAGCGCCTCGCAGCGCTGCAGATCGGCGTCCTGACCTCGATGATCGAGACGCTCGCGCTGCGCGACCGGATGACGGCGCGCCACTCCGCGGCGGTCGCGCGCTACGCGCGCGAGATCGCGGTCGCGCTGGGCTGCCCGCCGGACGAGCTCGACCTCGTCCACACCGCCGGCCTGCTGCACGACATCGGCAAGTTCGCGTTCCCGGACTCGATCCTGCTGGCCGAGCCGCAGCTCACCGAGGAGCAGTGGGAGATCGTGCGGCGCCACCCGGCCGACGGGGCGCGGATCGTGCGCCGCGTCGAGGGCTACGGGCCGGTCGCCGACATCATCCACAGCCACCACGAGCGCTGGGACGGCGGCGGCTACCCGCGCGGGCTCGTGGGGGAGGAGATCCCGCTCGCGGCGCGGCTGATCTCCGTCGCCGACACCTACGACGTGCTCACCGCGCGCGACTCCTACCGGCGCACCGTCTCCTCGGACGAGGCGGTCGCCGAGCTGCGGCGCGTCGCCGGCAGCCAGCTCGACCCCGCGGCCGTGGACGCGTTCGTGGCGCTGCTCGCCTCCGAGCACCTCACCTTCCGCCACGGCGACGACGCTGACTTCGAGGCCGAGCTGGCCTTCGAGCACCGGGTGCGCGACTACGCGCGCCGCGCCCTCCCCCGAACGGGGTAAATCGGGCGCACTCGCTCATGTCCGCACGCTGACAGCCGATGACCGGGCGGCCTCCGCCCACCGCCGTCATCGGAAGGCGCCTTCGATGGGCTTCAAGTACTAATCCCGACGGGAGTAGCATTCATCCTGGAACCCGGGCATATGACCGCCCTCGCCGTCGTGCTGCTGCTCACCGGCGCCGCGCTCCTGATAGCCGAGGCGCATGTGGTCTCCTACGGCGTTCTCGGCTTTACCGGTGTGCTCGCCCTCGCCGCCGGTGCCGTGCTCTTGGTGAGCGCGGCGGGCGGGAGCGTGTTCGTGGCGCTCGCCATGGCGCTGCCGGTCGTGGCGGTGCTGACGGCGCTGATCGTCGTCGCGGGTCGCAAGACGCTGCAGGTCTCACGCCGCCGAGCCCACGGCGGCTCCAGCGGGCTGATCGGTCGCGTCGGCGTCGTCCGGCGCGAGATCGCCCACGTCGGGGACGTGCAGGTCAACGGCGAGCTGTGGCGTGCCCGCCGCTCATGGGTGGAGGACGAGCGTGCGCTGCGGGAGGGCGAGCACGTCGTCGTCGAGGCGGTGCACGGGCTGACCCTGTCGGTCCGCCGCGCCGAGGAATGGGAGGTGCTGCCATGACCGCCGTGACCGTCGCGATCGTGTTGGTGTTGACGCTGCTGGCCGCGACGCTGGTCGTTGCCGCGGCCGCGATCCGGATCCTGCGCGAGTACGAGCGCGCGGTGGTGTTCCGGCTCGGCCGCCTGCTGGGCGAGAAGGGCCCGGGGCTGGTCCTGCTGATCCCCGCCGTCGACCGGATGGTGCGCGTGGACCTGCGCACGATCACGCTCGACATCCCGCCGCAGAACGTGATCACGCGCGACAACGTGCCGGCCAAGGTGAACGCGGTCTGCTACTTCCGCGTGATCGACGCCGCGCGCTCGATCGTGGACGTCGAGCAGTACCTCGCCGCCACGTCGCAGATCGCCCAGACGACGCTGCGCTCCGTGCTCGGCAAGGCGGAGCTCGACCAGCTGCTGTCCGGGCGCGAGGACCTCAACGAGGCGTTGCAGCACATCATCGACGAGCACACCGACCCGTGGGGGATCAAGGTCACCACGGTCGAGATCAAGCACGTCGAGATCCCGGCCGCGATGCAGCACGCGATGGCGCTCCAGGCGCAGGCCGAGCGCGAGCGGCGGGCGAAGATCATCCACGCGGAGGGCGAGTTCCAGGCGTCCCAGCGGCTGCGCGACGCGGCCGACGTGATCTCCGGCAACCCGGCCTCGCTCCAGCTGCGCTACCTCCAGACGCTGACCGAGATCGGCGCGAACCAGAACTCCACGGTGGTGTTCCCGCTCCCGATGGACGTCATCAAGCCGTTCCTCGAGACGCTGGGGCCGGCGGCGGGCGCCGGCGCGTCGTCCGCGCCGGCGGACGGCGAGCCCGCGCGACTGGCGGAGGGTGCCCC
>JBOGYU010000222.1:0-7671 GCA_050696935.1 Solirubrobacteraceae bacterium
CAAGCGCAAGATGTCGGGGTTCGCGCTCAAGCGCTCCCGCCACCGGGCCTGGCCGCAGCCCACACGCGATCCGCGGGAAGCGGTGCAGATCCTTCCTCCGCTGGCAGCTTAAGTTATGGGTATTGGGCCTAACCTCATCTCGCCCGCGTCTTGCGGTCGGTGAAGTAGTGGCCTTCGAGCCCGTCGCTGCGACGTCGTGGGGATCCAAGGACGACGGCGCCGTAAAGCAGCTCGCTGCGGTATCGGGTCGAGCGCCTGCGTCGTGCCGGAGCACCCGCGAACGGAAAGCAGCGGGACTCTGCCGCGGCGGAGGCTACGCCACGTCGAGGTACTCGTCGTCGAGCCCGATCGACACGATGAAGTGGAAGTTGTCGGGCCCGACGGACTGCTCGAGCGTGCGGAGCACGCGGTCGGCATCGTCGTGGGGTCCTTGCACGTAGAGCGGCTTGCCGTGACGGCCGAACTCGATCGCGCTCGGCCCCTGCCACTCGCCAAGCGCCGTCCGCGCGCGCCTGAAGTCTCGGTGAGGAGCGAAGCCGAGCGAGCGCGCGTAATCGACCGCGCCGAGCACCAGGTGGCGCGCCAGCTCGAGCGGGGCGAGCACGCCCTCCGAGCGCCACGGCTCGAAGTACCGCCTCCTGAAGGCGGCCACCTCGGGTTCTGTCATCCGGCGCGGTCCGAGCGCATCCTTGACCCCCAGGCACCACGTGTCGACGAGGTAGCCGTCCACGGCGAGCTTGCCGCCCCGGGATCCGTGGGAGATGAGCACCCCCACCAGGCCGGAGGCCCCGTCCAGGCCCCTGCGCACGTCGGGCCATTCAGGGTGCCCTCCACTTGCAGGGTGTTCCGCCAGCCCGGGCTGACCCAGCAGCCGGCCAGCTGCGGTCGAGTCTCGCTGTGCGCACGCTCTGCGGCGATCTTGCGGACGATGTCGGCCACGTCAGCCGGCCGAGCCCCGAGCGCTCGCGCGATCTCCTTGGGGGAACGACCCTCGGTCCGGAGCCTGCGTACTGCCGTCATGACGTCACGATCCAAGGCGGCGACTTCTATCGCGCGGCGCGGACGTAACCGCCCGACTCGGAAAGTGTGCGCTCCGAGCGGGAAAGCCCTCCCGCCGCCCTCCGGAGCGTCCGAGGGCACTGCGATCATGCGCCGCCGCGAAGATGGCTCGGCGTGCAGGCAACAAGGCGGTGATGGAAACCGGCGCCCACAACGGCGTCATCGCAGACGACCCGATCGAGTCCGGTCCGCGCTTGGGCAGGCCGGCTGGGCTCGAGCCGTATCGGGCGCTCGTGGCACGACTGGAGGCGGGTGATCCGGTCGCCGAGGAGCGCTCGGTCCTCGTCGACGCGGCGCTCGGCGTCTGGGCGCGCCCGGGCTTTGAGACGTTCATGTGCCTTCCGAGGCTGCGGTTCGAGCCGTTCCCCTATCAACTCGAGGCGGCCGCGCGCGTGCTGCGCCACATGCGGGGGCGGGCCGTGCTCGCCGACGAGGTCGGGCTGGGGAAGACGATCGAGGCGGGGCTGGTGCTCAGCGAGTTGCGCCTGCGCGGACTCGCCGCGCGGGCGCTCGTGCTCGCGCCCGCCGGGCTCGTCGGCCAGTGGTGCGAGGAGCTCGAGCGCAAGTTCGCGCTTCCCTGCACCATTGCGGCCGCACCCTCGCTCGAGGGGGCTGGCGCCTGGTCCGCCGGCGGTGCCCCGCCCGATCCGCAGCCGATCGTCGTGGCCTCGCTGGCCGCGGCACGTCGCGATCCGCTGCGCGCCGCACTCACGGGCATGGATTGGGACGTCGTGATCGCCGACGAGGCGCACCGGCTCAAGAATCCGCGCAGCGCCTCCGCGCGGCTGGCGCGATCGCTCCGCGCCCGCTACCTGCTGCTGCTCACGGCTACTCCGATCGAGAACCGGCTGGCGGACCTGTTCCAGCTCGTCAGCCTGGTGCGGCCCGGACTGCTCGGCAGCGCGAGCGAATTCCGCGCCCACCATGGCGGCGGAGACGGACGCGAGGTGCGCAACGTCGCGTCGCTGCAGCTGGCGCTGCGCGAGCTGATGGTCCGCCACCGCCGCAGCGAGATCTCGGTGATGCTGCCGCGCCGCATGGCCGAGACGGTCCGCGTCTCTCCTTCCGCCGCCGAGTCCGAGCTGTACCGCGCGATCTCCGAGCGGGTGCGCGCACAGGCACGGGACGCGGTTCCGGCTCGCGCTCTGGCACTGCGCCGAGTCCAGCAGCTGGCGGGCTCGAGCCCGTGGGCGTGCGTGAGCGGCCTGGCGAAGCTCGGCTGGGATGACCTCGCGCACGAAGCCGCCGCGATTCCGACCACCGGCAAGACGGCCGCCCTGCTCACGAGGATCGCCCGGCACCGCGAGCGTGGCGAGAGGGTGGTGGTCTTCACCGCCTCGCGGCGAACGCTCGAGCACCTGGCCGCCGTCGCCGAGCACGACGGCTTCGATGCCGCGATCTATCACGGCAGCCTCACTCGGGCGGAGAAGGACGCGGCGATCGCGAGCTTCGCGGCCACGGTCCCGGTGCTCCTCACCACCGAGGCGGCGGGCGAGGGACGCAACCTGCAGTTCTGTCACGCGATGATCAACTTCGACCTGCCCTGGAACCCGATGCGGATCGAGCAGCGCCTCGGGCGCATCCACCGGATCGGGCAGCAGCACGAGGTGGTGCTCACAAACCTCGTTGCCCGCGGCACGCTCGAGGAGCGGCTGCTCGATGTGCTTCAGGCCAAGATCAACCTGTTCGAGCTGGTCGTCGGCGAGCTCGACATGATCCTGGGGCGCGTGGAGGACGATCTCGATTTCGAGACCCTGGTGTTCGAGCACTACGTCGCGAGCCGCGACGACGCTGAGTTCGCGGCTCGGCTCGAGGCGGTCGGCGACGAGTTGGCTCGGGCGCGCGCCGCTCATCTCGAGACTCGTGATCGGATCGACGGGCTGGTCGCCGCCGGATGACCGCGATGCGCGCATGACCGCGGTGACCGAAGAGCCCGCGCTGCGGTTCTGGCTGCGCTATGCCGAGCTGCAGGGCGCGCTCGTCGAGCGTCACCCGGACCAAGCGCTGCTGGTGCTTCCGCCCTCGCTTCAGGCGGCGAGCGAGCTGCCGGAGGAGGTGGCCGTCACCGCGCACCCCGACGTGGCGCGCGAGGACGGAGCGGTGCTGCTGATCGCCGGGCATCCAGCGCTCGAGCGGGCTGCGACGGCGGTCCTCGCGGAGGGCGACACCGGCCATGCCTATCTGCCGTGGCCCGGGTCCCGCCCACCCGCCCGCTCGACGCTCGAGGCGCGCGCGAGGGAGCTGGTGGCGGTCGAGCACGGGCGGATCGACGCCGCGGGCGAGCCCGCGCCCGCTTACGTGCCGCTGCTGCGCGTGGGGGTGATGATCAACTACTCCGCTTCGCTGGCGCTCCGCTTGGGGGAGCAGGACGAGGCCTGGGTCGACGCCCGCACCGGGCTGCCGCTTCCGGAGCGGATGCTCGCGGCGCTTCGCGACGCTTCGACGCTGCGAGAACCCGAACAGCGCCACCGCACGCTGGCCCTGGATCTCTCGCTTGCGCTTCCGGCCGCGCACATGCAGCTCGAGCAGCGCGCGAGCGCTCGGCAGGCGTCGCTCGGGGTCCACGCCCGGCGGGCGCTGGAGTCAGAGCTGGCGCGCGCCGACGGGTACTACCAGGGCGCGCTCGAGTCGATCGAGCGCCGGCGCTCCAAAGCGGACGGCGATCGCGTCCGGCTGCTCGAAGCCCAAGCCGACGCGACCAGAGCCGAGCACACCCGCCGCAAGCGAGAGATCGAGCACGAGCATCGGGCGCGCCACGAGATCAAGCCGTTCCGGCTGCATCTGGTTCACGCGCCGGCATATGTACTGCGCGTCCAGGTGCGCCGCGGTGACCGGACCTTTCCATTCGCCCTCACGTGGCTGGTGAGCTCGAATGAGTTCGCCGCCTTCCGCTGCCCCGCCTGCGGCGCGGCGGAGACGCTCGTGGCCGGCCGCGACGGACTCGGATGCGAGTCCTGCAAGTCACGCAGCGCCGCGCGCGGCCGAGCCCCGGGCATCGCGGCAGCGGAGCTCCCGGCACCGCGCAGTCGTGATCGGCCGGCTTCGCGGCCTCCCAGCGTGATCGAGGATCGCGCGGTCAAGCAGCGCGCACCGACGGATTCCGACCGGCGCAGCGCGCGTACGCGTAACCCACCGCGCCCAGCCGCACCGCCGCGAAGTCGGCCCTCCGCAGCTGGCCGCGGCAACGTGGAGCGCACCGGCAACAAGCTCGCGGTGACCTTCTGGCAACACCTCACCCGAGGCGATCGCTGGCCTCGCAAGAAGGCGGCACGCGACTCGCCGCTTCGGGCGCTGTACCGTCTCTACGGACAGGCGGGGCCTCTGTGCGCGCTCGGCATCGCTCGGGACGGGCTGCCTTCCGAGGTGACCGCGAGCACCCTCCCCGGCGAGCCGGGGACACCGGAGCTGACGGTCGGAGACGTGCTCGCGGATGGAGAGTGGTACCGCTACTCGCTTTCCTGGCAGCTCGAGCTGGGCAAGCCGGCCGTCTACGAGGTGATGCCGGCACCGCATCCACTGGCGCTCCCGCCGCTGCACGGCGAGACCGCCGAGATCGGCGCTCGCCTGCGTGGATCGGCACCGGCACCGACAGCTCAGCTCGATCCCGTTGCGGCGGCGCTGTGGAACCGCGAGCGCGAGCGCCACGGGCTGCCGTTCGCCGTCCGCTGCTTGGCGACCTGGTGGCGAGTGCAGAAAGCGGCGGACCGCGACGAGCCTCCGGGCGCCTTCGCCGCGGCGGTAGCCGCTGCGGTGGCCAGAGCCGCGGGCATGCGCCGCGCCAGAGCCGAGACCGCAGCGATCTACCAGATCCCAGTCGCCGACGTGCAACGAGCGGCGGCGTCGCTCGGCGGCGCCCTCCGTCTCGACCGCGCGCGCGGCTGGTGAGACATCGGGCGCGTGAACCGTCTCGAGACCTTGCCAGATCGGGCGCCCGGATCTGAGCCTCCGCCGACCGCCGTCAGGGGTCACTGCCCCGCGAACGCGGTGAAGCCCTCGCGTGTGAAGTGGCTGTCGTACGCGAACGCCTGCGCGATCGCGTGCTCGCGCATGAACGCGAAGCTCACACGGTCGACGAATGAGATGGCGGCGGTGCCGGAGGCGAGCAGAGCGGCCGCCGCCGCCCGATGGAGATCGGCGCCGATCCACCGGACGACGATCACGGGAAGCAGGTCGTCGAGCAGCCGGCGAACCGCTTCCAGCCCGAGGCGGGCCTGCGCCAGAGCGACGCTCTCGACGACCACGTAGTTGTGGGTGACCGCCCCCGGCTCGCGCAGGCCGCCGAAGGCGCGAGCCGCAGCGAGGTGCTGGTCGTCGGAGCGGTCAAGCAGCGCGTACAGCGCCGAGGTGTCAACGAAGACCGGCAGCGAACGCCTCGGCCAGATAGCGGTCGTGGCTCACGCTCGTGTCGCGGCTGCCGGACTCGAATGCGCCGACGGCTCCCAGCGCGCGCTCCCATGCGGCGTCCTCCGCCTCATCAGCGAGCCGCTGCGCTACCGCCTCGCGCACAAGCGCCGCGATCGGCGTGCCCGTCCGTGCGGAGAGCCGCCGGAGAGACTCTGCCTGACGCTCGGTGAGCTGAACTTGCATCCGGATCATGATGGCACCATAGCAATCCGTGATGGCATGCTAACCCCGTCATTCGCTTCTGGTCGGCCTCGTTCGTGGCCGTTCGCCCGAACGTGAACCCAGGCGCGTTCGGCGGACGGAATTTGAACCGCGAGGCGCCGGCGCGGATCGCCGCTGCACGGCAGCCTCGATGGTCGGTCGGTGCCGGTCAGGCGGTGACGAGGTCCGGCACAGGCGCGACTTCGCGCTCGGGCTGCTCGTCGGGGACCTGACGCTCGATCCCGATCAGCAGCTCCTCGTCGAGCACAGCGAGAATGCGCTTGAGCACGGGGATAGTCGGAATGTGCTGGCCGCCCTCCAGCTTCGAGATGAAGGAGTGCGAGGTGCCGGCTCGCTCGGCGACCTCCTGCTGGGTCAGATCCAGCTCGTAGCGCCGCTCGCGGATGTGGGCGGCGATCCAGTTCCTCTGGCGCAGCTCGCGGATCGCGGCATACTCGTCGCGGGCGGCGCGGTAGTCCTCGCTGCGACGGGCGCGACCCCTCGCCGCCTCAGCAGCGGCCTTCCCCTTCGGGCTCGTGCGGCTGTTGGTCTTGGCGTTCACGATCAGGAGCTTATCCATTTCGATAAGTGAGTCAACTCCTTGATCGGCTCCTCGGCGGCGCATCTTTACCCGCCGCCCGCGGCGGCACGCTCCGCTCGGCGTCCATGCTCGCCACCGGCTGCTCATCGCGCTGACTGCTCCCACGAGCGGGGCGTGACGCGGCGGCGGCTCACCCATGAAGTGGTTTTGGCGGCTCGCTAACTCGCCGCGCAAGTTCGACCGTCGCGGATCAGGCCCGTTGCTCGGCGTCCGAGCGGAAGCCGCTCATGATCAGGAGCTGCGCGCCGTCGGCGCACGCCCCGTGATCCATGCGGTCAAACGCGAGCGCCGCCTCGTGCCGCATCGGCTTGCCAAGCCACCCCGACGGTGTATGTCGTCGACGAGATCGAGCACCGATCGACTCGATCGCCGCTCGGTCGGCTGGCGCTGCTCGGTCAGCACCCACTGATCTGGTCCAGCAGGACGTCGGGACCGACCAAGTCCTTGATCCCCACCTCCGGGAGCGACGCGGTCACGAGATCGGCCAGCTCGCCGCGGGGCGGCGCGATCGGCGTCACGCCGCGGACGACCGGCTGGCGCCGTGACGCGTCGATCGTCCGCTCCAGATCCTCGGCGAGCCGATTGTGGCCCTGGCGCGCGGCACGAGCGGCCACCTGCATCGCCACCCCGTACTAGCGCCGTCGGCACCCAGCACAACACCAAGACCACTCGGGGCCGGCCAATCGCCCGGCGAGGGAACGCGAACACGGCCAAGACCACATTCCCGACCGTCCGGCTTGCCCCCTCTCGTCGGCTCCATGCCCTCGCGCTGGACAGGGGGCGACGCTCAACCGCGACGTAGCGGCAAGGACGCTCGCTGACCTGGCGCGCCGGGCCGACGCGGCCAGCCGGGCCAGACCTTGCCCGGCGCGCGGTCACGCGTGTACGCCTCGCCACGGAATTGCTACCTGATTGCTACCTGAGAAGGCCCCTGAAACGGCCGGAACCCGCGCCGTAGCGCGGGTTCCTGACTATCGGGGCGCCCGGATTTGAACCGGGGACCTCACCGACCCGAACGGTGCGCGCTACCAGGCTGCGCCACGCCCCGAGAGTGGTGCAGTCTAGCCGTTGACGGGGTTCGATTCCCGCTATCCGGGCGGGAGCGGGAGCTCGGCCTCGCCGGTGGCGTCCTCGACCGGGTCGGTGACCGGCTCGGCCGTGTCCTGGATCTGCTCGGTGGCGTCCCCGACCGGGTCCGTGACGCTCTCGACGGTGGGCTCGACCGTCTGGACGGGGTCGTTCGAGTTGGTCGGGGCCTCGACCGGCGGGACCTTGGGGAGCTCCGGCGCGGAGGGCGCGGTCTCGCCGCCCTGGTCGCCCTTCGCGGTCTCCGTGATCCGGCGGCTGACGGAGTCGCCGCCGCTCGCGGTGCCGTCCGGCGTGCCGGCGGGGACGCCGGCCGGGGC
>JBOGYU010000223.1:0-7640 GCA_050696935.1 Solirubrobacteraceae bacterium
CGGCCGCGCGCGGCCGCGGCGCGCAGGCCAAGCTGGCCGCCGCCGCGCGGCTCGAGCAGACGTGCGAGCTGGCCGAGAAGGTGTGCGAGCAGATCCGCAAGCGGCTGGCCGGCGAGCCGATCAGCGATCGGTTGGTGTCGCTGGCCGATCCGGACGCCAGGCCGATTCGCAAGGGCAAGGCGGGCAAGCCGACCGAGTTCGGCTCGGTGCACCAGATCGCCGAGATCACGCCGCACACGCGCGCCGGGGCGCGCGGGTTCGTGCTGGTGCCGGCGACCGCGCCCGGCAACCCGGGCGAGGAGAAGCTGCTGCCGCAGACGGTCGCCGAACTCCAAGCGCTCGGCCTCACGCCGGCCGAGGTCGCCGTCGACGGCGGCTTCCCCGTCCGCAGCACGCACAAGGCGCTCGAACCGCTCGAGCTCGAGCGGCTGTTTGTCGCCGGCAAGCGCAGCACCGCCGCCGGCGCCAGCAAGCGCACGCGCGACCGGCTGGCCAGCTACCGCACCGGCAGCGAGGGCCGCATCAGCCACCTCAAACGCGACTACGGGCTGCGCCGCAGCCGCCTCAAGGGCGCCGAAGGCACCAACACGTGGGTCGGCTGGACCGCCCTGGCCTACAACCTCGACACCTACGCCTTCCATACCGTCCGAGACGCCTGACATCATCCCGCTCGGCCCCACGCACCCCACGGGAGCCACGACAACCACCGAGACGGCCGCGCCACCGCACCCCGGCGCGGCCGTTCTCATGTGACGACACCGCCCGCTCAACCGGAATCTCCGTAAATCCGGGGCAAGTAGTTAGCGGTTGAGCGCCGCTCTGCGCCGGCCCGCTCGCTGGCGGCTCGGGGTGTTATCACGCGCGCTCGGGCGGGTTCTCGTCTACGGAACGGCCCGTACCGCGCCGGTCGGTGAGGCACTGTCCGCGGCCCCGCCGTGGCCCGGGTGGTGAGGTGGGCGTGTCTGCGCCTCAAGCATCGCCGGCCGCACGGCGGGCGGGCGCCATCCGCCGCGCCAGCTCCCTTCGCCGGCCGAGGTTCTCGGCTGCTCGGCGATCGCCCCGTGCGGGGCTAGGAGCTGGCGCGTGCGTTGTCGCCGCGCCCCGCCTGCCGGCCGGCAGGGACTCGGCTCCGTCAGCCACCTCACCCCCGGGACCCCAGGAGGTCACCGCAGATGCTCACCCTCACCGGCAACGGCCGCCTCACCCGCGCTGTCGAGCTGCGCAGCACCCGCAGCGGCGACAGCGTCGCCACCGTCTCGGTGGCCAGCGACCGCCGCGACCGCCGCGCCGACCCGATCTACGTTGACCTGATCCTCTGGCGCGCCCAGGCCGAGGCGGCCGCCGAGCACCTGGTCAAGGGCCAGGCGGTCGCGTTCTCCGGGCGCTTTGAGCCGCGCAAGTACACGACCCGCGACGGCCGCGAGGGCGTGGCCTACGAGCTGCACGACGTCGCGCTCGAGTACGGCGCCAAGCCCCGCGGCGACGAGCCCGCACCCGCGGCGCCCGCCGACACGCCCGAGGGCGCGGCCGACCACGACGACATCCCCTTCTAGAGCCTCCCGGCGCGGCCGGGCGCTCGCCTGGCCGCGCCGCCGCGCCGATGGTTACGCTCGCGACTGCAATTGGACCCCCAGGAGTCGGATGAAGATCAAGCACGGACTGCTCGTGGCGTTGGCGACCGTCGCGGTCGCGCTGGTGCCAGCCACCTCGACCGCGGAGGCACCAATCGCGCGCGCGGCGGCGACGTGCGCGGACTACCCCAACCAGGCGGCCGCGCAGGAGGCCGCCGACACGCGAGATCCCGATGGCGACGGCATCTACTGCGTTATCTACTCGGGGTAGCGGCGCGTTGGACGTGTGGTTGGCAGGCACCGGACCGCCAGTCGGCAACGCGTTATCTCCACCACGTGGGGGCGGTGTCAACGCCCATCGGTCTCTCCCCGTGACGTGGAGGCCGCAGCCGTCGTCGCGGAGCCGAGCGCGTGGCGCGAGGCGGAGCGGCGATGGCTGCGGCGCGATCCTCAAGGCCGGGCATGACCCCTTTCCCGGCCGTTGCCTGAGGGAGCCGGCAGCGCTCGTTCCATCAGTAGCAGGACGTGCGCATAGTGGAGCAGCCGGGCCGGGCCCCCCGCCCTTTGCCGACACCAGAAGCGCTGCGCATCGGCGGAGACTGGCGAGCGCGTGGCGTGGCTGATGAGCGGCTCACGAGACGAGGCTGAAGGTCAGCCGCGCCCGGCCGGTTTCTCCGATCTCGGTGAAGGTCATGGTGCCGCGCGTGTTGGCGTAGGCGCCGGTTCCGCCGACAAGCGGGAGGACGCTCACGCGCTGTGGGTGGCGGCGCTGGCCGTAGACCTGCAGCGTCCCATCGGCGAGGCGCGCGGTGATCGTCCAGTACTCGCCCTGGCGGCCGAAGACGGTCTCGACGGCATCGGCGCGCCCGACCCGCCGCTGGGTCTCAGGGTCCCGGAGCGGCACGTTGGTGGCGATGAAGGAGTCGCCGAGGCAGACCGGTCCTCTCGCGCACAGGCGCCCTGCCGACCTGCTGCGGTGCTTGACGTCGATGTGGGCGACGTTCCGGGCGTTGGCCAGGATCAGGTCGATCGTGCGGGGCTGCTCGAGCGCGGACGACGGCGACGGGCCGCCGAGCAGGGCGCCCGCGACCAGCGCGAGCCCCGCGATCGCCGTCGTGGCGAGATGTGTGCGCGTGATCCTCATGGAAGGCTCCTTCGTCGTGGTGGCACGGGCTGCGGGTCGAGGCTTCCAGCCCGGCGTGGCCGTGTCGTCGGCCGGGCGCCCGATCTTGTCCTCAGCGATCTGTTGAGATCGGCCGGAGCAGCTCGGCCGCGCGGCCGATGCGGTTCCGCACGGGGAGCGGTACGGTCGGCTGCATGGAGCGCCTTGCCTCCCTCCGGGGTGCGGCCCGGCAGCACCCCTACGCGACCGACGCCCTCCTGGCCGCCGCGCTCGCCGTGAGCGCCCAGCTCGAGCTCTGGACGAATCCCGAGATGAGCCCGCGGGCCGTGCTCGCGCCCTGCTCGCTGCTCATGACGGTGCCCCTCGCATGGCGCCGGCGCGTGCCGTTGGCCGCGGTGACCGTCGTGATGGCTGCCGGCGCCGCGCAGTCGTTGCTGACGGACGCGGTCCCCGCGCCGCTGTCCCCCCTCGTCGGCACCGCCATCGCGCTGTACTCGGTCGCGGCGCACGGCGAGTTCCGCCGGGCGCTGGCCGGTGGGGCGATCGCGCTGGCCGCGGCCTGGATTGCAATCAGCCGTGAGCACGGCAGCACAGTCGCCGACTACCTCTACATCACCTTGCTGTGCGCCGGGGTGTGGCTGGGCGGGCGGGCGCTGCGGGGCTGGCGGTTGCGCGCCGTCGCGCTCGAAGACCGCACGGTCGTGCTCGAGCGCGAGCGCGAGGAGAGGGCGCGCGCGGCGGTCGCCGAGGAGCGGGCGCGAATCGCGCGCGAGCTGCACGACGTGATCGCCCACTGCGTCAGCCTGATCGTCGTGCAGGCAGGCGCCGAGCGACGGGCGCTCCCCACGGGACAGGCCTCCAC
Organism: Solirubrobacteraceae bacterium; assembly: GCA_050696935.1. Lineage (GTDB taxonomy): Bacteria > Actinomycetota > Thermoleophilia > Solirubrobacterales > Solirubrobacteraceae > DASSUW01. The sequence continues at coordinate 3,557 of JBOGYU010000223.1, forward strand.
GCGCGAGGCGCTGCTCTCGATCGAGCAGACCGGCCGCCGGGCGCTGGTGGAGATGCGGCGCCTGGTCGAGATGCTCGACCGACGCGACGCGACGCTCGGGCTCGCGCCGCAGCCGAGCGTCGAGCAACTGGGCCAGCTCGTCGAGCAGGTGCGCGACGCCGGGCTGCCTGTCGAGCTGCGCGTCGAGGGCGAGCCGCAGCCGCTGGCGCCCGGCGTCGATCTCTCCGCCTACCGGATCGTGCAGGAAGGGCTCACCAACGCGCTCAAGCACGCCGGGCCGGCGCGGGCGCTCGTGACGGTCCGCTACGGCCGAGGCGAGATCGACATCGAAGTCGCCGACGACGGCCGCGGCACGGCTTCCAACGACGGCTGCGGGCACGGGCTCGTCGGCATGCGCGAGCGCGCGGCGCTCTTCGGCGGCACGCTGCAGGCGGGACCGCGCCCTGAGGGCGGCTACGCCCTTCACGCCACGCTGCCGCTGGGGCCGGGCCCGCCGTGAACGTCCGCATCCTGATCGCCGACGACCAGGCGCTCGTGCGCGCCGGCCTCCGCAAGATCCTCGAGTCCGAGCCCGGACTCGAGGTCGTCGCCGAGGCCGGCGACGGCGTCGAGGCCTGCGCGGCGGCGCAACGGACCGCCCCCGACGTGATCCTCATGGACATCCGCATGCCGCGCATGGACGGGCTCGAGGCCACCCGCAGGCTCGCGCGCGGCGCCGCGACACCGGCGCGGATCCTGATCCTCACCACCTTCGGCCGCAACCAGTACGTTTACGACGCCCTGCGCGCCGGCGCCAGCGGCTTCCTGCTCAAGGACGCGCCCCCCGAGGAGCTGATCGCCGCCGTCGACATCATCGCCAGAGGCGACGCGCTGCTCGCCCCCTCGATCACCCGGGCCGTCATCGACGAGTTCGCACGCAGCGCGCCCGTCCACCGCGACCCGCCAGCCGAGCTCGCGGAGCTGACGCCGCGCGAGCGCGAGGTCCTGCAGCTCCTCGCGCGCGGGCGCTCGAACGCCGAGATCGCCCAGGCGCTAGTCATCAGTGGCGCCACCGTCAGAACCCACGTCGCGCACGTCCTGATGAAACTCGGCCTCCGCGACCGCGTCCAGGCCGTCATCTACGCCTACGAATCCGGCCTCATCGCGGCCGGCGCCGCCTAACGGAAACCCGGGGCTCACCCAGACGTCGCCGACCGGAGGCCCCAATCATCGGCTTCCGCCTCGCACGACATCAGAAGCGACGCCGGCGTGGCGCTGCCTGACCGTGCTTCTGCCTACGGGTGCGAGCGCGCGTCGCTGTCGTCTAGCCTCAGCTAAGTGCTGCACCCTGTCGGCCAGTCTTGCTTTGGCCTCCGGGGTGAGCACCACCTCGCCGTCCACGCCCGCCGTCAGACGACCGGCGTTGCGCTCCGTCACCCGCCGCACGCTCAATAGCGTGTTCGCGCGCGAGCGCAGCATCAACTTCTGCAGGTTGCGGACCTTCTTCAGGTCCCCCGCCTGCGACGCCGTGAAGATCCGCTGCCGCATCCGCCGTACGCCCGCCTCGACCGCGCGCCAATCGATCTGGTGCCAGTCGAGGATCGCGTCCTCTGGTCCGTTCACCACGCCGACGGTGGTCGTCGTGGCGTCCAACTTGTCCTTCGATTCCGGGGCTTCGGTCATCTTCTTCCTCACAGGCTCACCTGACCGCGTCAGCGCCCTTTCGGGCCGGACCACCGGGTCCGTATCCGGCCGGTTATCAGGGACGGCCGACTTGGAGGGGCCAGCCATCGTGTCCCGGTTTCCCGCCGCCTTTCGGCTGCCGGTGTTCGCTTCTCGGTCATCCGATCCCCGCCGAGGGATTCCGCCCTCCTCACGGTCGGCCTACCGGCCCGAGGGTCTGACCCCGACGGGGTTATCGCGTTCCGCACGCACGAGCTGCGACCGGGGTGGGTGCCCCGTATACCCCGAGGACGGCGGTGCTCTTCCCGGACTGAGGGACGTGCTCAGCCGGCGCCTGCCGCTCTGCCGCGGCTAGTCCTTCGACCCTGCTCCTGCATCCCATCGGCAGGGGTTCGCTTTACGAGGCATCAACGAGGGTTCACGCGATTCACCCGTCCGGTCTTCCCCTCGCCTGTGGCCGCCCGGATGGAACGGGCCGCCCTTGGGCTTTCCCCCGAGCTTCGCACCTCGCCGACCAAGAGCCGGACGACGCACGTCGAGGAGGGGACAGGCCGTCGAGCACGGACCTGGAACAACGCTCTACGACATCAGCCGACCCTCCATTCCTGCGTGTTCACTCGTCGGCCGCAGTACGCGGTGTCGATTACGCGCCCGAGCGCGCGGTGCGCTCGGTCGGAGAGCGAGTCGCTGTTGACCATCACGACCGCCTCGCGCCGACCGTCGGCGCTGGTCAGGACGCTGGTGAGGTAGCCAGGGAAGTCACCCTCGTGGGTCCACGCGCGCCCGCACCTTACGCGCACATGGGCGATCCCGAGCCCGTACCGCGCCCCCGGGACGATCGGGACCGTCGTGGTCATCGCCTTGAGCAGGTCGGCCCGCAGCAGCCGCCCGCGCATCAGCGCGCGATAGAAGCGGGCCACGTCGTCGGCGTTCGAGACGATCGCGCCGGCCGCCCAGGCGCCCGACGGGCTAAAGGCAGTCACGTCGCGCGCGCGCCCCTCGCCGAAGTAGCCGTGGGCGTGGCGGCCGGCGATGCGCGGGCCGGAGTCGAAGCTCGTGGCGCGCAGCCGCAGCGGGGCAAAGATCCGGGCGTCGAGCTCGGTCGCCAGCGGGCGCCCCGTGGCCGCCTCGGCGATCAGGCCAAGCACGATGTATCCCGTGTTCGAGTACCGCCACGCGGCACCGGGCACCGCCGTGGGCTGGTGGGCGGTGGCGATCCCGATGATCTCGCTGGGGGTCCACTCGTGCCGGGGGTCGCGCAGCCAGCTCTCGAGGAACGCCTCGTCCTGGGTGTAGTCGAACAGCCCGCTGGTGTGGTTGAGCAGCTCGCGCACGGTGATCCGCTCACCGCCGGGGATGACGCCGGGCAGCCAGTGTTCGACGCTGTCGTCGAGCGTTAGCCGACTCTCGCCGACCAGTTGCAGGACAACCGTGGCGACGAACGTCTTCGTGACGCTGCCGACGCGGAAGCGATCGGTGGGGCGCATCGGCGCCTGCGTGGCGAGGATGGCGTCGCCGCGGGCCAGGCGGCGCGTACGGGCGCCGTCGCGGGTGAGGACGATGACGCCGGGCGCGCCGGCGGCGCTGAGCTGGCGCAGCGAGCTGTCGAGATTGTCGGCGCGGGCCGGTGCGGTCACGAGCGCGGTGGCGCACAGCGCGCCGGCGGCGAGCATGGAGAGGCGACGTGAGGTCATGCGCCGACGGTACGGGCGCGCCGGCCCGCTGCCATCGGGCTCGGGGACGAACGGCGTCCTTCCGAGGTCGGATCTTCGGCGACCTCCTCCTCCCTGGGAAGGAGGGACAGGACGGCGACGCCGCCGCACGAGGCAGGATCTCGTAGGTCAGCACGACGGCTTGGACGCGGTCGCGCAGGTCGAGCTTCCTCGCCCGCGATGGGCCCCATGCCGGACCCGACTCTTCTTACCGCACACGGCGCGCCGCGGCCGGGATGGGCATGCGCGGCGCGTGGGCGGTGGGCCTCCGGGCCACCGCGTGGCGACTGGGGACGCTCGGCGAGACGGGTGAGCGCCGTGGCAGTCGCCGCGCGTCGGGGCCATGCTCAGGCCGCTCTCTGCAGGGCTGGCTCGTGGCGCGTCCACGCGGGGACAGGCCGAGATTCCAGCGCGGTCACGGGAGTGGTGGGCGCATGCGCCGCGTCCTCGCGGTTCCAGCGGACGATGGTCCGCCGCAGCGGGCCGAGCGCCGCCAGGCCGACCGGGGCGGGCAGCCAGATCGCCAGGGCGCGGTAGGCGAGCACGGAGACCAGCGCGAGATCCGCCTGGGACGCCGAAGGCGAGCAGCATGCCGACCATGCCGCCGCTGACCGCGCCGGGGATCGGGATGGTGTTGCCGAGCTGGCCGACGAAGTAGGCAAGCGCGACGGCGGCGAGCGAGGGGGGCGCACCGAAGGCGTGCAGCATCG
>JBOGYU010000224.1:0-7568 GCA_050696935.1 Solirubrobacteraceae bacterium
GCTCCGGCCGCCCGGGCCGTTCCCGGAGGTCGCCGCCGAGCCGGACCTCGAGGAGGCCACCTGGCTGGCGTTCCTGATGGCGCTCGAGGGGTCGGGCGACGGGCCGCGCGCGGCGCACGAGGATGCGGGGGCCGAGCGGCCGTCGTGGGCCTCAGGCGAGGTCCCCGAGCGCGGCGCCCGCACCGCCTCGGCCTACCGGGCCTGGGCCGAGCGCGCCGGCTCGCAGGCCGCGGCGTTCACCGGCGAGGCGGCGTGGACGCCGCAGCGGCGCTTCGCGCGCGTCTTCGAGCGCCTCGCGCTGCCGGGATTCCCCCGCGCGGCACGGTTCGAGCTCCTCGCCGGCCTCGGCGCCGCCGGCCGCTACGAGCTCCAGGCCGGCGAGCTCCACCTCGCCGCCGGCGAGGACGCCACCACGGACGCGGCCAAGCGCCTGCTCGTGTCCGGCGACAAGCTGCTGCTCGAACGGCGCGCGCGCGACCTCGCCGGCGCCTGCGAGGTGCCGCTGGCTGCGCTCGACCGGGGGCTGGCGATCTGGGGCACGCCGGGCGACCACGCCGACCTGGCCGCCGACGCTCCCGCGCCGATCCGGGCGGCGCTCTCGCTCCGGTGAGCACCCACGCGCCGCCGCGCCCGGCGGCCACGTCGACGACCGGACACGATCCGGCCACGGGCCGCCGCCTGCCGATGTGGCTGCTCCTGGCAATCTGCCTCGCGCTGGCCGCGCTCTCGCTGCTGACCGTGTCGGCTCCCACCTACGACCCGTGGGCGTGGATCATCTGGGGGCGGGAGATCACGCAGTGGGACCTCGTGACGACGGAAGGGCCGTCGTGGAAGCCGCTGCCCGTCCTGTTCACGACCCCGTTCGCGCTGCTGGGGGAGGACGTGGCGCCGGCGCTGTGGCTGGTGGTCGCGCGCGCCGGCGGGCTGCTCGCCTTCGCGATGGCCTACCGGCTCGGCGCGCGGCTGGCCGGGCCGTGGGCGGGAGCGATCGCCGCCGCGGCGCTCGTGCTCGCCGACGAGTTCATCCGCAACTTCGCGCGCGGGAACTCCGAGGGCCTGCTGGTCGGGCTCGTGCTGTGGGCGGTCGAGCGCCACCTCGACGGCCGCCGGATGGACGCCTTCCTGCTCGGCTTCGCCGCCGCGCTGCTGCGGCCGGAGGTGTGGCCGTTTTGGGCGCTGTACGGGCTGTGGCTGGTGTGGGAGCGGCGCCGCGCCCGCGAGATCGCGATCGTGTTCGGGAGCGGGGCGGTGGCGCTCGTGCTGTGGTTCGTGCCTGAGTACCTCGGCTCGGGCGACTGGCTGCGCGCCGCCGAGCGCGCCCGCCAGCCCAATCCCGACTCGGCGGCCTTCGCCTCCTTCCCGTTCCTGGAGGTCTTCGTCCGCTCGGCGTCCGTGCTGATGGTGCCCGTCTACGTGGGCGGCGCGATCGCGCTCCTACTTAAAGGTTCAGACCCTTTAGGTAGCCGCGTGAGGTTGCTGCTCGCCGGGATCGCGACCGTGCTGATGGTCGCCGTCGCGCTGATGACCGAGGGCGGGTTCGCGGGGAACCTGCGCTACGTCGCGCTGCCCGCCGCGCTCGTCTGCGTGCTCGCCGGTGCGGGGTGGGTGGAGGTGGTGCGCGGCGCGCGCGCCCGCTTCGGCGCCCGGGCCGCGGTTGGAGCGGCCGTCGCCATCACCGCGCTGTCGGCGCCGTTCGTGGCCGCCGACGTCTCGGCGCTGCGCGACCAGTGGGCCCTCGTCCACGAGGAGGCCGACTTCTACGGCCCCAACCTGAAGGCCGCGATCCGCAAAGCCGGAGGGGAGGAGAAGATCAAGTCGTGCGGCGAGGTCTTCACCGGCATCTTCGACGTGCAGGCGATGGCGTGGTACCTGCACATGCACGGCAACGAGCTCCAGATCTTCCCGTTCGGGCCGGGCACCGCGCTCTCGCCGCGCGACTCGCACCTCGCCAACGACCCCCGCTATCCGAAGGTGACCGAGACGAAGAAATGGATCGTCGGGTCGAGCTGCCAGGGCTTTCGTCCGCGGGCCCCATGACTGAGACGGTCGCCATCCATGGCGCCCGTAACCGGGAGCAAGCTGCCTCTTGGGTGATCGTCACGGCAGGGCTTGGCGTACTCATCCTCCTCTCGCTCGTCCTGCGGACGCAAGTGATCGGCGTGGGGTTCTGGATCGACGAGGGGCTGTCGGTCGGGATCGCCGACCGCCCGCTCGGGGACATCCCCGACGCGCTGCGGCTGGACGGCTCGCCGCCGCTGTACTACGTGATGCTGCACTTCTGGATGCTGCTGGCCGGGGCCTCGGAGGAGGGCGTCCGCGCGCTGTCGCTGCTGTGCGCGCTCGTCGCCATCCCGGTGGCCTGGTGGGCGGCCGGCTCGCTGTTCGGGCCGCGGACGGGGTGGATGGCCGCGATCCTCACCGCCACGAACCCGTTCCTGACGCAGTACGCGCAGGAGGCCCGCATGTACGCGCTGATCGCGCTGCTCGCGCTGATCGCCGCCGCGGCGTTCGCGCACGCCTACGCGGGGGAGGACGAGCCGCGCAGCAGGCGGCGGTGGGCGATCGGGTTCGCCGTCACGCTCGCCGCGATGCTCTACACGCACAACTGGGCGCTGTTCTTCGGCGCGGCGTGCGGGATCGCCTGGCTCGCCCTCGTCGCCACCCAGCACGGCCCGGCCCGGCGGGAGCTGCTCGTGGCGGGAGCGATCGGCTTCGGCGGCGCCTTCGCGCTGTACCTGCCGTGGATCCCCACGACCCTCTTCCAGGCGGCCCACACCGGCGCGCCGTGGGCGGAGCCGCCGACCGTCCTGGCGCTGCTCGCCTCCCCCGGCCGGATGCTCGGGAAGTTCGCCCAGGTGGCGCTGCTGCTGGCGGCGGGAGCCGGCCTGGCGACCCTGTTCGCCCGCCGCGCCGGGCGGCTCTCGCCCGCCGGGCGCGTCGCCGCCTGCCTGCTCGGCATCGCCGTGCTGACGGTCGTCCTGGCCTGGACCGCCTCGCAGATCTCGCCCGCGTGGACCAACCGCTACCTGGCCGTCGCGGTGATGCCGCTGCTGCTCGCCGCCGCCGCCGGCCTCGCGCACGCCGGCCGGCTCGGGATCGCGGGCGTGGTGGTGGCGGGGGCGCTGGCGGCGGGCAACATGCCGCCCGACGACAAGAGCAACGTGCGCGACGTGGCGGAGGCCATCGCGCCCAGCCTGCGGTCCGGCGACCTCGTGGTCTCGACCTGGCCGGAGCAGATCCCGGTGCTCGCCTACTACCTGCCGGACGGGCTGCGCTACGCCACGCTCACCGGCCCGGTTGCCGACAGCGGCGTCACCGACTGGCGCGACGGCACCGAGCGGCTGGAGGCCACCTCGGCCGAGCGCGACCTGCGGCCGCTGATGGAGACGCTCGAGCCGGGCCGGCGGATGGTGCTCGTGCAGCCGATCGTCTTCGACATCCGGCGCTGGGAGGCGCCCTGGACCAAGCTCGTCCGCCTGCGCTCGGAGGAGTGGGCCCAGGCGGCGAGCAACGACGACCGCTTCGCGGTCACCGCCGTCGAGCCGCCGCCGCCGCCCGAGTCGCGCCCGATTCCCGTGCGGGCGACGGTGCGGCTGAAGCGGCCGGGAGCGTGAGCTCGAAGCACGCACCCCGCTCCTCGCGCTCGGCGAGCTCGAGCGCGCCGCCCATCCGCTGCGCGAGCTCGCGCCCGATCGCCAGCCCGAGGCCGAACCCGCCCTCCGAGCCGGTGTCGCGGCCGCGGTGGAAGCGCTCGAAGATGTGCTCGCGCTCCTCGGGCGGGATCCCCGGCCCGCGGTCGGCCACCGTGACGCCGGCGCGCCTGCCGGCGCAGCTGACGGTCAGCGTCACCGCCTCGCCGGGCGGGCCGTAGCGCAGCGCGTTGTCGAGCAGGATGCGCACGACGCGGGCCACCGCGTCCGGGTCCCCGCGGCCCCAGCAGCCCTCGGCGGGCGGCACGACATCGAGCTCGACGTCCCGCTCGCCCGCCCGCAGGTGGAACTCGGCCGCCACGGCGCGGGCCAGCTCGCCCAGCTCCACGGGCTCCGAGCGCAGCTGCACCGCCGCGTCGAGCCGGCTGAGGTCGAGCAGCTCGCCCGCGAGCGCGGAGAGCCGCCGCAGCTCGCGGCGCGCGTTGCCCACCTGGAGCTGGGCGTCCTCGACGTCCACGCGCCCGTCGCGCAGGTCCTCCGCGAGCAGCTCCATCGTCCCCTGGAGCATCGTCAGCGGCGTGCGCAGCTCGTGCGAGGCGGTGGCCACGAACGAGCGCCGGGCGGCCTCCTGGCGGCGCAGCTCCTCCTGCATCCGCGCCAGCGCGCGCGCGAGGTCGCCGACCTCGTCGCGGCCGGTGTCGCGCGGGGCGGGGGCGTCCGGGCCCTCGGCGGTGATCCGCAGCGCCGCGGCGCGCAGGCGGGCGAGCCGGCGCAGCAGGGTGCTGGAGAGCGCGATCGCGAGGAGGATCGCCACGAGCAGGCCGAGGCCGGCGGCCGCGACCAGCGCGTTGCGGACCTGCTCGACGGTGGTCGTGACCTCGGTCAGGCGGCGCTGGGCCACCAGCACGCCGCCCGGCCGGCTGAACAGCCGCGCCGCCACGGTGACTTGGTCGCCCTCCATCGTCACCACCGTCTGTTCCTCACGCAGCGCCTGCAGCGCGGCGACCGCCGCCGTCGTCGCCGGCCCGAACTCCGAGTCGTAGTAGAACTCGGGCAGGTGCACGTCGTCGGCGTCGGTGTCGACCAGCACCCGGACGTCGATGCGCTGGCGCAGCTCGAAGGCGGCCTCGCTGACCGCGGCGTCGCGCTCCACGGCCGGCCTGCCCAGCGCCGTCTCGAACTCCGGGCGGGCCGTCAGCACGGCGTCCCGCAGGTTCTCCACGCTCTGGTCGCGCAGCTGGTTCTGGAGCGGGCTCAGCATCACCGCGGCGACGACCGCGAGCGTGAGCGCGCTGGCGACCACGAAGGCCAGCAGCAGCCGCCCGCGCAGGCCGCCGGGCACGATGCGCCGGATCATGGCTCCCGGAACCGGTAGCCGCGGCCGGGGACGGTGAGGATCAGCGCCGGCTCCTCCGGCCGCGCCTCGAGCTTCTCGCGCAGGTGGCGGATGTGGACGTCGATCGCGCGCGGGTCGCGGTACGCGCTGTCGCCCCAGATCGAGCGCAGCAGCTCCTGGCGGTTGAAGGCGTGGCCGGGGCGGCTCATCAGCCGCGCGAGCAGCTCGTACTCGCTGAACGTGAGCTTGACCGGCCGGCCGTCCACGGCCACGCGCCGCTCCTGCTGGTCGAGCGTGACGGGGCCGACGCGCAGGCTGCCCTCCACCACGCGGCCGTGGGCGCGGCGCAGCACGGCGCGGATGCGGCTGCGCAGCTCGGCGAGCCCGAACGGCTTGGTGACGTAGTCGTCGGCGCCGGCCTCCAGGCCCTGCACCGCGTCGGCCTCGCTGTCGAGCGCGGTGAGCATGATGATCGGGACCACGTCGCGCCGGCCGCGCAGGAGGCGCGCCACGTCGTGCCCGGTCGGGCCGGCGCCGAGCGCGACGTCGAGCAGGACCACGTCGTACGGCCGGTCGGCGGCCGCGTCCAGCGCGGAATGCCCGTCCGCCACCGCCGTCACGCGATGGCCCTCGCGCTCGAAGGACCGGGTGAGCATCTCGCGCAGCGGCCGGTCGTCGTCCACCAGCAGGATGTCCAGCGTGGAGGCGGTCTGCACCGCGGCAGAGCGTAGTACCGCCCGCCGGCAGGCGGCCGGTGAGCCCCGCCCCGCCGTTCGATTAAGGCGTGTTAGGGGGCCTTAACGGCGTGCCGGATCCGGCGGCATCGCGGGCAAGGATGACCGCATGTCGACCCTTGACTTCGAAAGGCCGCGCTCGCGTTTCGAGCGTGGTCGCACCGACCGTCCCGTCGCCGTCCTCGGCGGCGGCCCGGCCGGCCTGACGGCCGGCTACCTGCTGGCCAGGCAGGGCCGTCCCGTCATCGTCTTCGAGGCCGAGGACCAGGTGGGCGGACTGGCCAAGACCGAGGTCCGCGACGGCTACCGGTTCGACCTCGGCGGCCACCGCTTCTTCACCAAGTCCAAGGAGGTGGACGACCTCTGGCACGAGGTCATGCGCGAGGAGTTCCTCAAGCGCCCGCGGATGTCGCGGATCTACTGGAACGGCAGGTTCCTCGACTACCCGCTCAACGGCATGGACGTCGTCAAGAAGCTCGGCCCGGTCGAGCTCATCCGCGCCGGGCTCTCCTACCTGTGGGCGCTCGTCAAGCCCAAGGGCCGTGAGGAGAACTTCGAGCAGTGGGTCTCCAACCGCTTCGGCAAGCGGCTCTACCAGCACTTCTTCAAGACCTACACCGAGAAGGTGTGGGGCGTGCCGACCACCGAGCTGCGCTCGGAGTGGGCGGCCCAGCGGATCAAGGGCCTCTCCTTCTTCTCGGCCGCCAAGGCCGCGTTCCTCGGCAACAAGGGCAACAAGATCAAGTCGCTGATCGGCGAGTTCCACTACCCGCGCTTCGGCCCGGGCCAGATGTGGGAGACGATGGCCGACGAGATCATCGCCGCCGGCGGCGAGGTGCGCCTGAACGCGCCGGTCCAGAAGCTCGAGGTCCGCGACGGGCGGATCGAGGCGATCGAGGCGGACGGCGAGCGGATCGAGCCCAGCGAGGTGATCTCCTCGCTCCCGCTGCGCGCCACCGTCGGGCTCTCCGGCGCCGCCGCCAACGGCGCCGTCCAGGCCGCCGCGCAGGGCCTGCGCTACCGCGACTTCCTCACCGTCGCGCTCGTGATCGACGGCGAGGACCTGTTCCCGGACAACTGGATCTACATCCACGACCCGTCCGTGCGCGTGGGGCGGATCCAGAACTTCCGCTCCTGGAGCCCGTGGATGGTCCCGGACCAGTCCAAGGCGTCGGTCGGCCTGGAGTACTTCTGCTTCAAGGGCGACGACCTGTGGGAGATGGACGACGACGCGCTCGTGGAGCTGGCCAAGGACGAGCTGGCGAGGCTCGGGCTGGCGGAGCGCGAGAAGGTCGAGCGCGGCTTCGTCACGCGCGTGCCGCTCGCCTACCCGATGTACGACGCCGACTACGCCGAGCGGGTCGACTCGATCAAGGCCTGGCTCGACGGGATCGGCAACCTCCAGCAGGTCGGCCGCAACGGCCTGCACCGCTACAACAACTCCGACCATTCGATGCTCACCGCGATCCGGGCGGTCGAGAACATCGTCGACGGCACCCGGCACGACATCTGGGAGGTCAACGCGGAGTCCGTCTACCACGAGGAGCAGCAGGAGGACGAGCACCCGTACCGGCGGGCGCCCGAGACCAGGTCGATGCGGGACCCACTCGCCGACGCTCCGGTTTCCTGAGTCTGATCGCGGACCTTTGGACACATGTTTGATGGCTGCCGGACCGGCGGAATGGCAGGCTGAGCAGCGTCTGGAGGGCGTATGGAATTGGGCCCGACAAGCCGGGCCCGCTCACGGAGGAGGCGCGGAAGGATTCGCTTTGAAGCGGCCGTGTGGTGAACCCACACGGCCGTTTCTCTTGGTGTAATCAAGGCGCTCGCACTCGCAAGCTCGTGCGA
>JBOGYU010000225.1:0-7548 GCA_050696935.1 Solirubrobacteraceae bacterium
GCGCGACCTCGCGCGCGGCATGCGGCCCGGCCTGCTGGCCGAGCGGGGACTGGAGCCCGCCATCGTCGCGCTCGCTGGCCGCAGCCCGATCCCCGCCCGCGCGACGGTCGAGGTGGCGAGCCGCCCGCCCGCCACGATCGAGACCGCCGCCTGGTTCGTCGCCTCCGAGGCGCTCGCCAACGCCGGCAAGCACAGCGGCGCCCGCCGGGCGACCGTGCTGGTCGCGCTGCGCGACGGCGCCCTGCGGGTGGAGGTGGTCGACGACGGCCGCGGCGGCGCCGATCCCCGCGGCGCCGGGCTCACCGGCCTGGCCCGGCGGGTCGCGGCGCTCGACGGCTCGCTGGAGGTCAACAGCCCGCCCGGCGGGCCCACCGTCGTGCGCGCGGTGCTGCCGTGCGCGTCGTGATCGCCGAGGACCTCGCGCTCCTGCGCGACGGGCTCGCCCGGCTGCTGCGCGACAGCGGCTGCGACGTGGCGGCGGCCGTCGCGGACGGCGACGCGCTGCTGGACGCCGTCGCCGAGCACGAGCCCGACGTCGCGATCGTCGACGTGCGCCTCCCGCCCGCGTTCCGCGACGAGGGCGTGCGCGCCGCGCTCGAGCTGCGCCGCCGCCGCAGCGGCTTCCCGGTGCTGATCCTCTCCCAGTACGTGGAGCAGACATACGCCGCCGAGCTGCTGGCCGACGGCGCGGGCGGCGTCGGCTACCTGCTCAAGGACCGGGTGGCCGACCCGAGCGATTTCGTCGAGGCCGTCCGCCGCGTCGCCGCCGGCGGGATGGCGCTCGACCCCGACGCGGTCGCCCAGCTCGTCGCCTTCCACGAGGACGGCCCGCTCGCCCAGCTCAGCTCCCGCGAGCGCGCCGTGCTCGCCCTGATGGCCGAGGGCCACACGAACGCGGGCATCGCGGACGAGCTCCGGATCACCCCGAGCGGCGTGGAGAAGCACGTCGCCAGCATCTTCTCCAAGCTCGGCCTCCCGCCCGCCGACACCGCCCACCGCCGGGTGCTTGCGGTCGTGGCCTGGCTCGGTGGCCGCGCTTAGTACCGTGCGGCGTGGATGCGCCGCACGAAGATCGTCGCCACCATCGGCCCAGCCTCGCGCGATCCCGAGGTGCTGGTCCGCATGGTCGACGCGGGGATGGACGTCGCGCGGCTGAACTTCTCGCACGGGACGGCGGAGGAGCACGGCGAGACCGCCCAGCGGGTGCGTGACGCGGCGGGCCGCGCCGGGAGGCAGGTCGCCGTGCTCCAGGACCTGCCGGGGCCCAAGCTGCGGATCGGCCCGCTGATCGACGACATCGCCGAGCTCAAGCCCGGCGACCACCTGACGTTCGTGTGCGGCACCGACGGCTTCGTGGGCGACTCGACGCGGATGTCGATCTCCTGGGCCGGGCTGGCCGACGGCGTCGAGGCGGGCGAGGTCATGTACCTCGCCGACGGGGCGGTGCGCCTGCGCGTCACCACCACCCGGGCGGGCGACGGGGAGATCGACGCCGAGGTGGAGGTGGGCGGCTCAGTCGCCTCCCGCCAGGGGCTCAACATCCCCGGCGAGGCCGCGGCGCTGCCGTCGGTCCCGGAGGAGGACCTCGAGCACATGCGCGCCGGCGAGCGGATCGGCGTGGACCTCGTCGCACTCTCGTTCGTCCGGCGCGCGGAGGACGTCACGTTCCTGCGCAAGCACACGCGCCTGCCGCTGATCGCCAAGATCGAGAAGCCGCAGGCCGTCCAGAACGCGGAGGAGATCGTCCGCGCGGCCGACTGCGTGATGGTGGCCCGCGGCGACCTCGGCATCGAGCTGCGGATCGAGGAGGTGCCGATCGTCCAGAAGCAGCTCATCGCGCTCGCCGGCGCGCTCGCCCGCCCGTCGATCACCGCGACGCAGATGCTCGCCTCGATGGTCGTCTCCTCGCGTCCGTCGCGCGCGGAGGTCACCGACGTCGCGAACGCGATCCTCGACGGCACCGATGCCGTGATGCTCTCGGAGGAGAGCGCCGTCGGCCAGCACCCGGTCGAGTCGGTGGCGATGCTCGCCTCGATCGCCGAGCGCACGGAGATCACCGCGCCGTACCACGAGTGGAACGAGCACCGGGTGCGGCGCGACCGGCGCGACCCGGCCTACACGCTCGCCTACACCGCCTGCCGCGCCGCCCACGAGCTCGGCCTCGCCGCCCTCATCTGCCCCACACTGAGCGGCCGCTCGGCCCGGCTGATCTCCGCCCACCGGCCGACGGTCCCGATCTACGCCCTCTCGCCCGGCCGGGAGACCGTCCGCCGGTGCGGGCTGATGTGGGGCGTGCAGGCGGCGTCGATGCGCCGCTTCGAGGTCACCGAGGAGCTGATCCACGCCGCAGTCGCCCGAGTCACGGAGCTCGGCTGGGTGAAGAAGGGCGACCGCGTCGGCATCACGGCGGGCCTGCCCTCCGGCAAGCCGGGCACGACGAGCCTGCTGCAGATTCAGGACGTCCCGTAGAACGAGGCCTCGTCCCGCCCCAGCGCGGTCACCGGCGGCTCGCCGTACATCCACTCGCGCGCGACCCGGTGCCAGTTGCCGCGGGCGCCGAGCTGCGAGAGGACCGCCAGCGTGAGGAGCTCGACCCGGCGGCCGAACAGGTGGTCGGCCGGCAGCGTCTCGTGGCGCATCTGGCCGAAGTGCGACGAGCGCGGGTCCGACATCTCGATCATCACCTCGGTGGCGATCTCGGGCGAGAGGTGGACCTCCTCGTCGAGCACGTACCACCACGTGGCGTCCAGGAACTGGGCCAGCAGCTTGTCCGGCCGGAAGCGGTCGGGCTCCCGCAGGAAGCCGGTGCGGCTGAAGATCTCGTGCAGCCGCTCCCCGTCCCCCTCGTGGCCGGCCCGCTGGCACTCCAGCTCGATCTCGATCAGCTCCGCCGGCATCACCTTGAACAGCCCGAAGTCCAGGAACGCCACCGTGCCGTCGGGCCGCAGCAGGAAGTTGCCCGGGTGCGGGTCGCCGGAGAACTGGCGGTGGCGGTACATGCACCCGAAGAAGAAGCGGAAGATGATCTCGCCGACGCGGTCGCGCGTCTCCTGGTCGAGCTCCTTGATGGCGTCGAACCCCAGGCCGGTCACGTACTCGGTGACCAGCACCTTCTCGCGCGAGAGCGAGGAGACCACCTCGGGGATGGAGATGAACGGGTGCCCGCGGAAGATCCGCACGAGCGTGCGCTGGTGCTGGGCCTCCAGCTCGTAGTCGAGCTCGTCGCCGATCCGCGCGCGGATCTCCTCCGCGGTGCTCTTGACGTCGAGCCCCGGCGCGATCCGCTTCATCAGCCGCAGGATCATTCCCAGGTTCTGCATGTCGGCCCGGACCGCCTGCGCCACGCCGGGGTACTGGACCTTCACCGCCACGTCGCGCCCGTCGTGCAGGCGGGCGCGGTAGACCTGGCCGATCGAGGCGGCGGCGACCGGCTCGGGGTCGAACGCCTCGAAGGCCTCCTCGAGCGAAGACTCGAGCTCGGACTCCATCACCTTGCGCATGTCGGCGAAGCGGACCTTGGGCGCGGCGTCCCGCAGCGCGCCGAGCTTGCGCTGGAACTCGGCGCGGTGCTCCTCGGGGACCAGCCCGACGTCGAGGAAGCTCATCACCTGCCCGAGCTTCATCGCCGCGCCCTTCATCGTCCCGAGGGCGGCGACGATCTGCTCGGCCGCCTCGAGGTTGCGGCGCTCGAGCGCCGCCTGGCGGCCGTCCTCCGAGCGCGTCAGGTTCGCCGCGCGGGTGCCGAGCTGCCGCGCGGCCTGGCCCGCCGCCAGCCCGGAGACCCGCGCGGTGCGGGCCACGCGCGAGGTCGGGATCCTGTCCTTGGGCACCGCTACGGCGTCGGGGCCGCGGTCGGCGCCGGAGTCTGGGTGGGGACGGGGGTCGCGGTCGGCACCGGCGTCGGCGTCTCGGTGGGGACGGGGGTCGCCTCCTCCGTCGCGGCCGGGGTGGGCGTCGCCTCCGGCTCCTTCTCCTCGCGCGCCTCGCGGCCGGGGAAGAAGGTGGTGCGCCCGCTGTCACGGGTCGCCGACCCGCCGAGCACGAGCTCGGACATCGTCAGCCCGACCACGGCGATCGCGAAGGCGGCGAGGCCGGTGGCGAGCGCGAGCCGCCAGTGGTGGCGAACGCGCGGCCGCGGCCTGGCGCTGCGCAGGCCGAACGGGTCGTCGGACCGCGGCGCCTCGAGCTCCTCCTCAGGCGGCAGCGGGTCGAACTGCACCTCCTCGACCCGCGTCCCCCGGCGCGTCACCCGCGGCGTCACCGACGTGATCTTCTCCGCAGGGCGGCGCAGCCCCTCGGACACCAGCGCGACGATCACCGGCGTAATCGCCGTCGCGACCAGGGTGCCCCGCTCCCAGAACAGCGGGACGACCACCGCCGCGGCGACCGCGGCGGCCGCCGAGATGGCGAGCGTCTGGATGGAGAGGCCGCTCTTGCCCACCCTCTTGTTCTAGCGACTCACCTGGCTGCCCGGCACGATGTCGTCCGAGCCGTCCCGCCAGCGCACCCAGGCCTTGTGCCCGCCGTCGTAGTCGTCGCCGAGCAGGATCAGCGTCGCCGGCTGCCCCATCGCGGTGCACGCGTCCGACCCCTCGGGATCGATCCCGCGCCAGATCCGCACGAAGGCGTTGGACTCGAGCTCCTCGGCCACGGTCGTAGGCTCGGTGTGCCCCGGCCGGATCGTGGTGGCCGGCGGGAGCGCCAGCAGGACGTCCATGATCGAGCGCTTGAGGTCCGCGTAGGTGGTGTGGCCGGGCGCGCGCACGCCGCCGACCGAGCCGCGGAACAGCGTGTCGCCCGTGAACACCTGGCCGTCGACCAGCAGCGAGAGCATCCCCGCCGTGTGGCCGGGCGTGTGCAGCGCCCGCACGGTCAGGGCGCCGACGGTCAGCTCGGCGTCCGGCTCCAGGTCGCCCGTCGTGCCGGGCACCCGCTCCTGCGGATGGGCGAGCACCGCCGCCTCCGGCCAGCGCTCGAGCACGTCGCCGAGCTCGGCGACGTGGTCGTGATGGTGGTGGGTGAGCAGCACATGGGTAAGAGTGAGGTCATGCTCGTCCGCCGTGGCGAGCAGCGGTGCGACCGGCCCACCGGCATCCACGAGGAAGGCGTCGCCCCCCGCGGCCGCCGCGACAAGATAGGTGTTCGACAGCCACTGCGGACTCATGGAGCGTTCGAGGATCATGGAACTGATTCATACCTGCTATCGCATCGGCGACATCGACCGCTCGGTCGCCTTCTACGAGGCCCTGGGCTTCGAGGAGCGCCGCCGGATGCCGATCCGCGACGAGGCGATCAACGTCTTCATGGGCCTGCCGGGCGACGGCGACCGCCTGGAGCTGACCTACAACCACGGGGTCGACTCCTACGAGCTCGGCACCGGCTACAACCACATCGCTCTCACGGTCGAGGACATCGACGCCGCGCTCGGGCGTCTCGGCGAGAAGGGCATCGAGCCGGAGAAGCCGCCCTACCGGGTGCGCGAGGGCGGCTCGCGCATCTGCTTCGTCCGCGACCCCGACGGCTACCGGATCGAGCTGATCGAGCGCGGGTGAAGTCGCTCGCCGTCATCGATCTCGGGTCGAACTCGTTCCGGCTGGTGGTGTTCAGCTGGGATGAGGATCCCGCCCACCCGTGGTGGAAGCGCACGGACGAGATCCACGAGGCGGTGCGGATCGGCGCCGGGCTCGACGCGGCCGGGGCGCTCGGCGCCGAGCCGATGGAGCGCGCGCTCGAGACGGTGGAGCTGTACGCGCACTTCTGCCGCGCCTCGGGGATCGAGGACGTGCGGGCGGTGGCCACGTCGGCGATCCGCGACGCCGCCAACCAGGCCGAGTTCCTCGAGCGCGCGGCGCTCGACGTGCAGGTGCTCTCGCCCGAGGAGGAGGCGTTCTACGGCTACCTGGCGGCGGTGAACTCGACCACGCTGGCGGACGGCGTGGCGCTCGACCTCGGCGGCGGCTCGCTGCAGCTCACGCGCGTGGAGGGCCGCCGCGCGGTGGACATGCGCTCGTGGCCGCTGGGCGCCGTGCGCATGACCGAGCGCTTCCTCGCGCGCGAGCGCGTCAAGCCCAAGCAACTGAAGGCGCTGCGCGAGCACGTGGCGGAGGCGCTCGAGGAGGTCCCGTGGCTGGCCGAAGGCGGCCGGATCGCGGGCATCGGCGGCACGGTCCGCAACCTGGCCGCGGCCGTGGAGCTCGAGCAGGAGCTGCCGTCGTTCGGCGTCCAGGGCTTCCCGCTCCGGCGCACGGCCCTGGACGCGCTCATCGACAAGCTCGCCGCCCTCACCCCCGCCGAGCGCGCCAAGGTCCCGGGCATCAAGCCTGAGCGCGGCGACCTCATCCTGGCCGGCGCGATCGTCGTGCAGTCCGTGATGGAGGCGGGCGGCTTCGACACCCTGGAGGTCACCGAGGCCGGCCTGCGCGAGGGCGTCTTCTTCTCGTCGCTGCTCGGCGACGATGACCCGCCGCTGTTCGGAGACGTCCGGGAAGCATCCGTGCGCAACCTCGCGGCGCAGTACCACGCCGACCCCGCGCACACCGACCACGTCGCCGGCCTGGCGCTCACGATGTGGGACGCGCTCGGCCCCGGCGACCCGGAGGAGCGCGAGCTGCTGTGGGCCGCCGCGATGCTGCACGACATCGGCACGGCGGTCGACTACGACGACCACCACAAGCACTCCCGCTACCTGATCCTGAACGCCGGCCTGCCGGGCTTCTCCCCGCGCGAGACGGCGCTGATCGGCCAGATGGCGCGCTACCACCGCAAGGGCTCGCCGACGCTCGGCGACTACGAGCCGCTCGCCCACAAGGGAGACCAGGCGCTGCTGACCCGCTGCGCGGCCGTGCTGCGGGTGGCCGAGCAGCTCGAGCGCTCGCGGGACCAGGCCGTGGACGAGCTGCGCGTGCAGGTGGAGGACGGGCGCGTGGAGCTCGTGCTCGAGGCGCACGAGGACGTCTCGATCGCCCGCTGGGGGGCGCTCAAGCAGCGCGACCTGTTCGAGGCGGCGTTCGGGAAGCGGCTCGACGTCAGCGTGGGCCGCGCGGTTCCACGGTGACGAGCTCGCGCTCGGAGACCGCCTCCACGACCTCCTCCTCGGCCTCCTCGCGCCCGGAGTCCGGCTCGGCGTCGCACGTCACGCGCATCATCCCGGTGGACACCTTCTCGTCGCCGACGACCACCAGGCCGCAGATGACGTCGCCCTCCTCCCAGCCGATGCGCTCGAGGTCGAACCACGACAGGTGCACCCGGTTGGCCTTGCCGCCCCACGGGCAGCTGTTGTCGTGGACCTCCTTGGCCTTGCAGACGGCCTGCATGTTCTTGGCGGAGGCGTCGATGCTCACTCACCCGAAGACATTACCCTCCTCCTCGGTGTCGTTCCCGCCCGGCATCCTCGCGCGCGGACCCTGGCAGCGCGGCCAGGTGTCCGTGCGCTGGCGCGAGGACTCCTTCGAGCCGGACGCCGACCAGGCCGCCGCCGCCGACCGCGCGATCGCCGAGCTCCAGGACCGCGGCTCGCCCGCCCACGACGGCCTCGCCGCCCGCCTGTGC
>JBOGYU010000226.1:0-7524 GCA_050696935.1 Solirubrobacteraceae bacterium
GCCCTCGCCGGAGCACGATCGCGTGCGCAACGTGATCGCCAGCCCGGTCGCCGGGCGGCATCCGCGGGCACGCGCCGGAACCGACGCGGTCGTGGCCGCGATCGACCGTCGCCTGTGCAACGACCCGGCGCTGGCGCGGCTTCCGGGCCAGTTCCTGTTCGCGGTCGACGACGGCGCGGGGCTCGCGCTCGACCAGCCGGCCGGCCGCGCGCGAGCCCTCGGGGAAACAACCCTGCGCGCGCGCCTTCGCCCCGCCCGCCGCCGCTCGCGTCGCCGCCGACCCGCTCCCACGCCGCTGAAAGCCCGGCCCGCCAGCGGCCGTTGCCGCGCCGGGTGCGAGGGTTCTCAAGCGCGAAGAGCCTGGCGTTCCGGCCAGGCTCTTCAGCTGGCGAGCGGAGAGGGGCGGGGGTACGCCGAATTCCTACCGCTCGCGGCGCAAGATCTTGCACTCGTGGGGCTACCCTGCCGCCAGGACGGAAAACGACGTTCCGTCCGCGATAGCGGTCCGCGGAGTCGAGGTGGGTTCCTGCGGTGGTGGAGCCCCGATCGGGCGCGTGGCGGGTTCCCGCCGCGCCCATGCCAGCGCCGGCACGCGGGGCCACGCCCGGCGTCGCGCCTCCACGACCGAGTGCCGCCCGGGCCCGGGCCGACCCACTCCGCACGCCCCTGAAAACCGCGGCACCGTGCCCCCACGCGCCGCTCGTTTCCTGACGCGGCCCTACGGGGAGCCGCGACGACCGACGCACCGCCACGGCGCCGCTCACCGCTCGCCCTCCGCGCCGATCCGCCGCCACGCCGCGCGGGCACAGGACACGCGCGCACCTCGCCGCCGGCGCGCTCGCTCACGCGCTCGCGGCCGACGCCGACGTGCGACGCGGCCGGCGACCAGACGATCGACGACACGCGGCGCCCCCTTCACCCACTTCTTGACGAGCCCGGCTCGCTCGATGACAGGACGCCGCGACAGCGGTTGCACCCCACGCGGCGCGCCGATATGACGAGGCCCGTGGAGGTCCCGCGCAACCGGCGCATCTGGCATGTCGAGGCCGAGCCGCTGTGCAACGCCCTCGACGACGCCGGCGCCTGGCAGACCGCGGTGCGCATCCGCGTCGCCCACAACGACGCGCTGCGGCATCGCCCCGAGGGGACGGCCTTCGACGTGCGGCCCACGCCGGAGGACGTCGCGCCGCTCAACCTCGCGCTCGGCACACTGCGCGCCGAGCGCGCACGCGAGCGCCGGTTGCTCGCGTACGAAGACTGTTCGCACTCGCGCCACGCCTTGCGGCTACGTGGGGGGCCGCAGTAGGGGTCGCCTGGAAGGACTGACCGGTCGCTTCTCCGCGGCCGGGAAGAGGCGCCATGCCGTGACCGCCCGACAGGCAGGCCCTGGCTCGCACGCATGCTCACCTCGACGGGGAGAGGACGGTATGTACGCCGGCATCCGACGCTATCGGATGGGAGCAGGCTCGATCGGCGAAGCCATGCACTTGGCCGATACGGAGCTCGCCGACATTGACGAGCAGGAGGCGAGTCACCGCTGGACGCGCGCCGCAACGCCCCCGCCACCGTACGCCCGGCGGGGCGCCGCTTGCGCGACGACGCGCGCGTCCGGTGGTCTGGAAGTCCGCGCCGGGGCGCGCGCCGTCTACCTCTTCAAACGCTCACGCCGACGAAAGATTGCGGAGAAGGGTGGGGCTCAATTGATCGAGCGCACGGGCGCGCGTGACCGGCTGCTCGCCCGCCCCAAGGAGAACCACCGCGCGCACCGCGCGGCGGCGGGGACGCGACCTCCGCACGGCGTGGGACCGCGACGCCGCGGCCCGACCGCTCCTTCTCGCCTCGATGAAGACGGGTGTGGGTGCGAGTCGCGATCGCGTCGCTGCAGAGCGATCCGGAGACACGCTTGCTCCTTCGCGGAAAGCAGGCGCGAATTCTGCGCCGGCGCGGACAACTGCGTCTCGTCCAGAGCAGGCGCCTGAGGTATCCGAGCGGAGACGCTCGCTCAATGTGCAAGGCGCAAGCGCGCCCCGCACCGACGCGCCATTGCTGGAGCCAGACAGCGGCGGACGCCGCGACCGATCCCGGCGCGCTATCGGCCTTCGAGCACTTCCTCGACGTAGGCGATCACCTCCGGCGCCGCCGGATCGATGATGTGGCCACCGCCGACCAGCACGCCACGATTAGGCAGCCGGTCCTGCTGGTGGCGGCAGCCGACCCGCCGCCCGAGTTCCACGAGCCGATCGAAGCGATGGCAGACGCGCTTCCCAACGCTCGCGCCGGCGAGGGCGGCGGCGTCGGCCTGCAGCCACCACTGGCCCTCGAGCTCGGCAAGGATCGCTGGCCTGTTCTGGATGAGGACCCGCCGAAGCTCGTCGGGAAACGAGCGCCAAGCGCTCTCCCCTGCCACCCCGGTGATCAGCGCCTCGCCGACGGCGTCGACGCCAGTCTGTGCAACCACCCACGAAGGCGCTCGCCCAATGCATCCACCCACTCGGCCGCCGCGGGCGCGAGCTCGCGCGCTGCCTCCGGCTCGAGCAGGGCCAGCGCCCGCACCCGGTCGGCATAGCGAAGCGCGAGGTCGGTCGCCACCGTGCCCCCGTAGCTGCGGCCGATGACGATCGCCGGCATCGCGGCGTGCGCGTCGAGCAGCGCCGCCGCGTCGTCGGCGTGCTCCGGCACGCTGGTGCGCTCGTAGGGTTCGGGGCGCTCGCTGCGTGGCCAGCCGCGCCGATCGTAGGCGATGACGCGCCCAAGTCGCGCGAGCTTCTCGACCGCGTCGGCAAAGCCGCCCCTGAACCTCCGCAGCCGTCGATAAGGAGGATCGGGGCGCCGCTGCCCTGCTCCTCGTAGTGGAGGCGGACGCCATTCACTTGCCGGGCGGACATCACACTATCTCCCGCAAGGTAGGCCGGAGCTCCTCGGCGAACATGTCCGGGTGCTGGACATACGGCGCGTGGTGGCCGGAGACGAGCTCGACGGGCAGATCGAGCTGCGTGGCGAGCCATGCGGTCCGGTCCGCATCGCCGGCGAGCCCGTCTCGGCTCGCTTGCTGGCGAATCGGGACGCCGGCACCGCGCAGGCGCCAGACGTCGGGAACGTAGCTCGCGAACGCCTCGATCTCGCGGGCGAAGAAGTGGGCGCCATTTCCGAGCACGCGCTCGCGGAGCATCGGATCGAGCCTCTCGAAGGTCGCGTCGCTCGTGTATTTGCGAACGAACGCCTCCATCGCGGCCCGCGGGCTGCGTGACGCGAGCTCCAGGATCGGAAACGCACCTCGCGCGTCTTCAGGAGCGGGCTCGATCTCAGCGGCGCCTGCCTCGGAGTCGGGCGCCACGGCGAGCAGCGCCGGCTCGTGGACCATCGCCCGCCCACCACTTGCGCGTGGCGGGCGACCAGCTCGAACAGGATGTCACCGCCCCGCTCGTGCCGAAGACGATGGGGTCGCGAGCCGAGCTCCTCGATCAGCGCCGCCGCGTCGTCGGCCTGGGCGGCGATCGACATCTTCTCGCCCTCCCGGATACGGGCGCTTCGCGAACAACCGCGGCGGTCGTAGGTGACCATCGTGAACTCGTCCCCGAGCCGCTCGGCGGCGCGCGCGAAGTGTCCGGCGTCGCCGCTCGCCGGGGATGAACAGGACCGGCGGGTCCGCACCCCGCACCTCGTGGTGAAGCTCCGCGAGAACGCTTGTCTTGGTCGGCGTGGGCATCAGCACCCTCCAGGCTTGGCCGTTGATGGACGCCGGGACGGTACGTCCGCGACGCCGCCCCGGGATCGGGCGAACGCCCCATCTTCTGCCCGCCCTGGTCGCTACGCGCTTGCGGCGTCGCTGCTATTCGACGAAGTCGTGGCGCATCGCGAACAGCGCCGCTCCGATCCGGGTGGAGACCCCGGCCTTGGCGTAGATGTGCTCGACGTGGTGTCCGGCCGTCTTCTCGGTGATCACCAGCGCCTCGGCGATCTCACCGGTTGCTCCGGCCGTGCGCGAGCAGGCGCAGGACCTCGACCTCGCGCTCGGCTGAGCCCGGCCGGGTGCCCCCGTCGCGTCCGAAGCGGTGCCGCGCCGGCGGCCTCGAGCACGGCGTCCACGACCCGCTTCTCGAGACCCCGCGCCAACCGCCTCCCCGAGCTCCTCGCGGGCATCGCCGGGACGAAGGGCCTAGCACAGCAACGCCGGTGAGAGCGACACGCACTCTGTCGCGAACGCGCATGACGAGATTGTGTCAGCATGGGCCGGGTCATCGAGTCGTGCGGCGAGGGCAGGCGCGGGAGGGGATGCCAGCCGCCGGTGCTCCGTGTCACTGCGCAACACGTTGAGCGCCGTGGGCGAGCGCGAGCTCGGTCTTGAGGTTGGCGTTCTCCTCGCGCAGCCGCTGGTTCTCCGCCCGGAGCGCCTCCAGGCGCTGGCGCAGCGACGCCTCGCTCGCGCGCTGCCGGCGGGAACACCATCGGCGCGAGAGGGCCCCTGGTCCCGCAACCGCTCGATCTCTGCCCGAAGCCCCGGCTGGGTGTAGAGCCACTGGCGCGAGACACCGGCGCGGCGCGCCACCGCTTGGAAGCTGACGGCCGCACCCTCCTGGTCGAGGTCGCGCAGCGCCCGCTTGACGCGTTCCATGGTGCGCTGATGGCGGGCGGCGGCGGCCTGGTTGAGCGGCTCAGCGGCCATCGCGATCCTCGAGTGACTCGAGCCGTCGATGATGCTTATCAGGTTCAGGCGAATCAGCTCGTTCATCTCGACCAGCCGCCGCCGGCCATCCCCCTCGGCCTCGGCGATCAGTTCCTCGGTTCGCGTGAACTGGTCCCGGTGCTGGGGCAGGAACTCGACCGTGGTCAGGAAGCTGTCGCAGGCCAGGCACGCGTTGGGGTGCGCGGGTCTGCTGCAGCGGCAGGCCGCAGTAGCCCTTGCGGAGCGCCTGCTTGGCGCGCGCGAGGTTCTCAAGCGCCCACGCTGAGCGCGCTCACGGACGCCGACCGGCGCCGGCTCGCCGACCTCCTGCGCAAGCTCCAACTGGGGCTGCCGCCGCGGTGAGCGCCGCAGCCGGCGCCCCCGCTCACGCGTCGAGCAACTCGCGAGCCTCCCGCCGGCTCCACAGCGTCGTCATCGTCCCGCTGCAGACCTTCACGTCGTCCTGGTTGACGACCTCGATGCTGCGCACGACGACGCCTCGTTCCGGCCTGCTGGTCGGGCGCTTCTCGCTGACCCACCAGCGGACGCTGATCGTGTCGCCCACGCAGACGGGCTCGTGGTACTTCCAGGAGAGCTCGAGGAAGGCGAGCGCGGTGCCGTCGAACATCCCCATCTCGCCCATCATGCCGGCGGCCATCGAGACCGTCAGGAGCCCGTGCACCGTTAGCCGGCCGAACACGCTCTGCGTGCGCGCGTATTCCTCGTCGAGGTGGAGGGGGCTCTGGGCGCCCTCGATCTCGCCGAAGCGCTCGGCCAGCTCCTGGGTGACCGGTCGCGACGCGGTCTCGTAGATCCGGTCGATCTCCCAGTCCTCGTAGTACATCGGCGTGCCCATCGAACGTCCTCCCCGGCGACCAAGTTGTTCCGCGATGTAATACTCTAGTACCAATATGCGGACCGCGGTTGCCACGTCGGGGGAGTGCGTCGCAGCGCTGCTCGCCCCGCGCTCCATAGCGGTCGTCGGCGCATCGGCCGATCCCGGGAAGGCGGGCGGGCGGCCGCTGCACTACATGCGCCGGCTCGGCTATCGGGGTGCGCTGTACCCGGTGAACCCGCGGCGGTCGGAGATTCTCGGCATGCCGTGCTTCGAGCGGATCGCCGACCTGCCGGAGCCGGTCGACCTCTGCGTGCTGGCGGTCCCGGCCGAGCATGTCGAGGGCTACGTCGCCGAGTGCGCCGAGGCCGGCGTGAGGGCGGTGATCGTGTTCGCGAGCGGATACGCGGAGATCGGGGCAGAGGGCGCCGAGCGGCAGGCGCGGCTGCGAGCGATCGCGCTCGAGCACGGGATGGCGCTCGCCGGACCGAACTGCCTGGGCGCGATCAACGTCCGGCTGGGGGCCGCGCCCACGTTCACCACCGCGCTCGAGCGCCGGCCGCGCATCGACGAGGGGGCGATCGCCTTCCTGACCCAGTCGGGCGCGGTTGGGGCGTTCGTGCTCGGCCTCGCGCAGGACGAGGGCGTCGGGCTGAGCCACTTCGTGACGACCGGCAACGAGGCCGTCCTAAGCTTCGCGGACTACGCGCCGCACCTGCTCGACGACCCGCACACCCGCGTGCTGGCCGGCTACCTCGAGGGGCTCGAGGGCACGGACCTGCTGCGGGTGGCCGGCGCCGCGCTGGAGGCCGGCAAGCCGCTGGTGCTGATGAAGGTCGGCGCCTCCGACGCCGGCGCGGCGGCGTCCGCCGCCCACACCGGCAAGCTCGCCGGCGCGGACGCGGTCTACGACGCGGTGTTCCGCCGCAGCGGCATCGTCCGCGCCCGCACGATCGAGGAGCTCCTCGACTACAGCCGCGCGCTCGCGGCGGGACGTACGCCGGCGGGAGGCGGCGCGGGCATCGTGTCCACCTCCGGCGGCGCCGCGATCCTGATGGCCGACTGGTGCGACTCGACCGGCCTCACCGTCACCGAGCTCGCCGACACCACGCGGTCCAGGCTGCGTGATGCCCTGCCATGGTTCGCCACCGGGCGCAACCCGGTGGACACGACCGGCCGCCCGCTGTGGGACGAGGGCATGCTGCAGCGGGCCCTGACGGCCGTGGCGGAGGACCCGGGGGTGGACCTCGTCCTGTGCCACGTGGGGCTCGCGCCGGGGCCGGCGGGCCCCCGCCTAGCCGCCGAGGTCGAGGCCGCCGCGGTCGCGTCCGAGAAGCCGTTCCTCGTCTGCTGGCTGCCCGAGGTCGACCCCGGGCCACACGAGCGCTTGCGACAGGCGGGCATCCCGGTGTTCGTCGACCCGGCCCGCATGGTGAAGGCCGCGGGCGCGGTCGTCTCCTATGCGGCCGCTCGGCGGCGCGGGGCGCGAACGCCCGCGGCGCCGAAGCACGACGTCGCCCCGCCGCCGCCCGGAGCCGTCGTTACCGAGCACGCCGCGAAGGCGTGGCTCAGAGCGCGCGGGCTTCCGGTTACCGCCGAGGCGGTGGCGCACTCGAGTGTGGAGGCCGTCGCGATCGCCCGCGAGCTTGGCTACCCGGCGTGCCTGAAGCTGCTCTCGCCGCAGATCCTCCACCGGAGCGACATCGGAGGCGTCCGCGTCGGGCTCGCCTCCGCCGAGGCCGTCGACCGCGCCCACGGCGAGATCCTGGCGGCCGCGGCGGCCGCCGTGTCGGACGCGACGATCGAGGGCGTCCTCGTCCAGGAGATGGCGCCCGGCGGCCAGGAGCTGATCGTGAGCGGGTTCCGCGACCCGACGTTCGGCCCGTGCGTGCTGTGCGGCATCGGCGGCGTACTGGCGGAGGTGCTCGCGGATACCGCGATCCGGCCCGCCCCCGTCGCGGCGGCCGAGGCGGAGGAGATGCTCGCCGAGTTGCGCGGCGCCGAGCTGCTGCGCGGCCCGCGCGGA
>JBOGYU010000227.1:0-7502 GCA_050696935.1 Solirubrobacteraceae bacterium
CCGGGTGACGGCGCGCCTGTACCGCCGCGCGGCGCCGCTGCGGGTCCGCGTGAGGGTCCTCCTGCCGGGCGAGGACGGCTGGCGGGTCCGGCGCGTCCGCGTCCGGCGACCGAGCGTTTCACGCGGCGAAGGCCGCTGACGGGTGCGCCCCATGCGCGTGCGCTGAGCGCCCGGCAAGACCAGGGTCCCTTGACAGCCGCGCGGGGGCTTGGTCAAATGCCTTAGTCGATCGTCCAAGAGGAGACTACCATGGGTCACAACCGCCCGGCTTCCTTCTACGCCTCGCCCGCGGAGGCGATGCGCGCCCCCGCGGAGGAGTTCCTGTACGTCGCCTGCCTGCACGAGGGCACCGGCGTCGAGCGGCCCGACTTCCTCGCCGTCGTCGACGCCGAGGAGGGACGGATCGTCCACGAGCTGGCGATGCCGAACGTCGGCGACGAGCTGCATCATTATGGCTGGAACCGCTGCAGCTCAGCCTGCCACGGGCCGGATCGCTCGCACCTGATCGTGCCGGGCTTCCGCTCCTCGCGGATCCACGTCGTCAACGTCGCCGACGATCCCCGCCGGCCGGCGATCGAGAAGGTGATCGAGCCCGCGGACGTCGTCCGCGCGACGGGGCTGACCCGTCCCCACACGGTGCACTGCATGCCGGGCGACAACGTCGTGATCAGCATGCTCGGCGACGCCGACGGCAACGGCGCGTGCGGCTTCGCCGTCCTGGATGCGCAGTCGTTCGAGCTCAAGGGTCGCTGGGAGAACGGCGGCGCGCACCCGCGGCTCAACTACGACTTCACGTATCAGCCGCGCAAGAACGTCCTGGCGTCGTCGGAGTTCGGCGAGCCCAAGGCCTACGAGCCCGGGTTCGACCTCGACGACGTCGCCGCCGGGCGCTACGGCAGCCGGTTGCACTTCTGGAACCTGAGCGAGCGCCGCGTCGAGCAGACGCTCGAGCTGGGCGACACGGGGCTGGTGCCGCTGGAGCTGCGCTGGCTGCACGATCCCGACGCCGACGAGGGCTTCGTCGGCGCCGCCCTCTCGAGCACGATGTGGCACTTCCACCGCAGCAACGGCTCCTACACGGCCGACAGCGTGATCGCGATCGAGAGCATCGAGCAGGAGGGCTGGGCGTTCCCCGTGCCCGGGCTGATCACCGACCTCGTCGTGTCGATGGACGACCGCTTCCTGTACTTCTCGAACTGGCTGCACGGCGACCTGCGCCAGTACGACATCTCCGACCCCGCCAACCCGCGCCTGACCGGCCGGCTCTGGCTCGGCGGCGTGCTCGGCAAGCCGTCCGATGCCGGCCGCGACCTCAACGGCGGCCCGCAGATGCTGCAGCTCTCGTTCGACGGCCGGCGCCTGTACGTCACCAACTCGCTCTACTCCACCTGGGACAACCAGTTCTATCCCGGCCTCCGTTCCTGGCTGCTACGGGTGAACTGCGACCCCGACGGCGGGATGGAGGTCGACCGCGAGTTCTTTGTCGACTTCCACGACCGCCCCGGCGGCCCGGCGCGCGCGCACGAGGTGCGCCTGCAGGGCGGCGACTGCACCACGGAGATCTTCCAGTGAGCATCACGTTCGCCCACGTCGCCGGCATCCCGCTCGAGGAGGGGCTGCCCACGCTCGCGCCGGCGGCGTGCGCGCTCGCGGTCCTCGTCACCGCACGACTCAGAGGGTTCGTCGCGTGGCTCCGGCGTCGCTAGCGCGACAGCAGACCGAGGAGGCGTTCCTCGACGCCGCCGAGCGCCTCCTCGTCAGCGTCGGCCACGCCGGGATCACCACCCGGCGGCTCGCGCAGGAGGCGGGCGCCAACCACGGCCTGGTGCACTACTACTTCGGCTCGATGGAGAGCCTGCTCGCGCGCGTGCTCGAGCGCTTCACCGAGCGGCTGATCTCCCGTCAGCGCGCCATGTACACCGCGCCCGACGTGCCGTTCATCGAGAAGTGGCGCACCGCCATGCGCTATCTCGACGCCGACCGCGCATACCAGAAGGTCTGGTGGGAGCTGCAGGCGCTCGCCTGGAACCGGCCGGAGCTGCGCGAGCGCGTCGCCCACGTCAACGCCGAGTGGCGCGGCGTGCTCACCGAGGCTTTCGCCGAGCCGCGCGAGCGCTACAGGATCGAGATGCCGCTCGAGGCGCTGGTCTCGCTGGTGATCACGTTCAACGAGGGCATCATCTTCGAGCGGCTGTCGGGCATCGAGACCGGCCAGTCCGAGCTGCTCGAGTGGATCGACGGATGGCTCGAACGAAGGGAGCCTCGATGACCACGGCCGAGCAGCTCACCGGCGCTCGCGAGCAGACGCGCGCGCGCTACCCCGACGCAGAGGGCTACGTCGAGCGCGGCGGCGTCCGGGTGTTCTGGGAGGCCTACGGCTCCGGCGAGCCGACGGTGCTGCTCCTGCCGACCTGGTCGGTCATGCATTCCCGCCACTGGAAGGCGCAGGTCCCGTATCTCGCGCGTCACTGCCGGGTCGTCACGTTCGATGGGCGCGGCAACGGCCGCTCCGATCGCCCGGGCACCGCCGGCGCCTACGCCGAGCGCGAGTTCGCCGCCGACGCCCTCGCCGTCATGGACGCGACCGCGACGGAGCGCGCCGTCCTGGTGGGCTTGTCGGCCGGCGTCCTCTGGGGAGCCCTGCTCGCCGCCGACCACCCCGAGCGCGTCGAGGGCGCGGTGTTCATCGCGCCCGCCGCGCCGTTCGCCCAGCACCTCGCGCGCGCGACGCGGCCGTTCGACGAGCCGCTGGAGTCCTACGAGGGCTGGGACAAGTACAACCGCCACTACTGGCTCCAGGACTACCGCGGCTTCCTCGAGTTCTTCTTCGGCCGGGTCTTCACCGAGCCGCACTCCACCAAGCAGATCGAGGACTGCGTGGGCTGGGGGCTGGAGACCGACCCGGAGACGCTGGCGCTGACCTACGTCGGTCGCGAGCTGGACGACCGCGACGAGTTCGCGCGACTCTGCCGCCGGATCGCCTGTCCCGTGCTCGTGATCCACGGCACCGAGGACGCGGTCCGGCCCTTCGTGGCCGGCGCGGAGCTGGCCGACGTGACCGGCGGGGCGCTGGTCGCGCTCGAGGGCTCGGGGCACTGCCCCCACGCGCGCGACCCCGTGCGGGTCAACCTGATCCTCCGCGAGTTCATCGCGCCACGTTCGGCGCCGCCGCGCCGCACGCGCGCGCTTCGCCGGCCGAAGCGGGCGCTCTACCTGTCCTCGCCGATCGGGCTGGGCCACGCTCGGCGCGACATCGCAATCGCCCGCGA
Organism: Solirubrobacteraceae bacterium; assembly: GCA_050696935.1. Lineage (GTDB taxonomy): Bacteria > Actinomycetota > Thermoleophilia > Solirubrobacterales > Solirubrobacteraceae > DASSUW01. The sequence goes on from JBOGYU010000227.1 coordinate 3,270, forward strand.
GCTGCGCCGGCTGCACCCGGACCTGCAGATCGACTGGCTCGCCCAGCACCCCGTCACGGCGGCGCTCGGCGCCGCCGGCGAGCACGTCCACCAGGCCAGCCGGGAGCTCGCCAACGAGTCGCGCCACATCGAGTCCGAGTCCGCGGAGCACGACCTGCACTGCTTCCAGGCCTGGCGGCGCATGGACGAGATCCTGGTGGCGAACTTCATGGTGTTCCACGACCTCGTCAGCGAGCAGCACTACGACCTCTGGATCGCCGACGAGGGCTGGGAGATCGACTACTACCTGCACGAGAACCCCGAGGAGAAGCGCGCCGCCTACATCTGGCTGACCGACTTCGTCGGATGGCTGCCGATGGGAGACGGCGGCGAGCACGAGGCGTACCTCACCGCCGACTACAACGCCGAGATGATCGAGCAGGTCGAGCGGTTCCCGCGCGTGCGCGACCGCGCGATCTTCGTCGGCAACCGCGAGGACATCGTCCCCGCCACCTTCGGCGCCGGCCTGCCGGCCATCGCCGACTGGACCGCCCGGCACTACGACTTCGCCGGCTATATCAGCGGCTTCGACCCGTCAGAGCTGGCCGACCGCGAGCGCCTGCGCGCGGAGCTGGGGTACCACCCGGCCGAGCAGGTGTGCATCGTGACGGTCGGCGGCTCGGGAGTCGGCCGCTCGCTCCTGGAGCGCATCATGGCCGCCTTCCCCGAGGCCAGGCGGCGCGTGCCGGGGCTCCGGATGATCGTCGTGGCGGGGCCCCGGATCGACCCGGCCTCCCTTCCGCCGCACGACGGGCTGGAGATCCGGGCCTATGTCCCCGACCTCTACCGCCACCTCGCGGCGTGCGACCTCGCCGTCGTCCAAGGCGGACTGACCACCGCCATGGAGCTGACCGCCAACCGGCGCCCGTTCCTCTATTTCCCGCTGCGCCACCACTTCGAGCAGAACTTCCACGTCCGCCACCGGCTCGAGCGCTACGGCGCCGGACGCTGCATGGACTTCGAGACCGCGCCGCCGGAGGCGATCGCACAGGCGATCGGCGACGAGATCGGGCGCGAGGTCGACTACCGGCCGGTCGAGACCGACGGTGCGGCGATCGCGGCCGCGCAGATCGCAGAGCTGCTGTGACGGGCGGCACTACGGCGTCGGCGTGAGCTCTCGCTGCTCCTCGGACGCGGCCTCGGTGACCTTGCGCTCGGCGTTGGACAGCGCCCGCACGTAGGCCTGCGCGGCGGCCTCGATGATGTCGGTCGAGACGCCCTGGCCGGCGGCCGACTGCCCGGCGACCTCGAGCACCACGCTGGCCTCGCCGAGCGCGTCCTGGCCGCCCGTCACGGAGTCGATCCGGAACTCGCGCAGGCGCGCCTCCCGCCGGACCGCCGCGTTGATGGCCCGGAAGATCGCGTCCACCGGGCCGTCGCCGGTGAAGTTGCCCTGCACGACGTCGCCGGCCGGCGTGCGGATCGCGACCGTCGCGTGCGGCGGCCGCCGCGAGGAGGCCTCCACGTCGAACCACTCGAGCGTGTAGGAGGCCAGCTCGGACCGCAGCTCGTCGGTCACCAGCGCCTCCAGGTCCATCGCGGTCACCTGCTTCTTCTTGTCCGCGATGTCCTTGAAGCGCTTGAACGCCGTGTTCAGCGCCTGGCCGTCGACCGTGAAGCCCAGCTCCTCGAGGGCCGACTTGAGCGCGTGGCGGCCGGAGTGCTTGCCGAGCACGATCGACGAGGAGTCGTCCATCCCGACCGTCGCCGCGTCCATGATCTCGTAGGTCGAGCGCTCCTTGAGCACGCCGTCCTGATGGATGCCCGACTCGTGGGCGAACGCATTGCGCCCCACGATCGCCTTGTTCGGCTGCACCGGGTAGCCGGTCAGGCGCGACACGAGCCGGCTCGTGCGCGCGATCTCGTGCGTGTTCACGCCGGTGCGCAGGCCGACCGCGGCCTCGCGCGTGTGCAGGAGCATCACCAGCTCCTCGAGCGACGCGTTGCCGGCGCGCTCGCCGATCCCGTTGATCGCGCACTCGACCTGGCGCGCGCCGGCGAGCAGGCCGGCGAACGAGTTCGCCACCGCCAGCCCGAGGTCGTCGTGGCAGTGGACGGAGAGGACGAGGTCGGAGAGGCCGGGCACGAGCGCGATCAGCCGGCGCAGGAACGCGGCGTACTCGTCGGGCATCGCGTAGCCGACCGTGTCGGGGATGTTGATGGTGGTGGCGCCCTCCTCCACAGCGGCGGCGATCACCTCGGCGGTGAACTCCACGTCCGCGCGGGTGGCGTCCATGGGGGAGAACTCGACGTCCTCCACGAACGACCGCGCGTGCGCCACCGCCGCGCGCGCCTGGCCGAGCACGTCCGCGCGGGTGGACTGGAGCTGGTGCTCGATGTGGATGTCCGAGGTGGAGAGGAAGACGTGGATGCGCGAGCGCGCGGCGTCGCGTACCGCCTCGGCGGCGCGCTCCACGTCGGCGGCGTGGGCGCGCGCGAGGCCGGCGATCACCGGGCCTTCAACCTCGCGGGCGATGGCGCGCACCGCCTCGAAGTCGCCGGGCGACGCGATCGGGAAGCCGGCCTCGATCACGTCCACGCCGAGCCGCGCGAGCTGGTGGGCGATCTCGAGCTTCTCGGGCACGTTCAGCGAGATGCCCGGCGACTGCTCCCCGTCGCGCAGCGTCGTGTCGAAGATGATGACCCGGTTGTCCTGCATGTCGCGTCTCCTTTCGGCTCCTGGGACCTGCTCCTTCAGCTGGGTTTGCGGCTACGCGGCCGCCACGCGCTATTCCCCCCGAAGGGGGAGCAGAAGGAGCAGGTGGAGCCGGCGCGACATGCGCGCCGAAGGCTACACGGTCTCGAGTGTGACCGGGAAGCCGCTCGCGGCGGCCTTGGCCAGGATGCCCTGGACCGTCGGGCCCTCCTCGCTGCAGGTGCCGACGCAGAGGCGGCTGACGATGCCGAGCGCCTTGCCGGTGCGGACGTGCACCAGCGGGCCGCCCGAGTCGCCCCAGTGGATCGGGCCGCTCACCGTGTACAGCTCGGTGTCGTCGAAGCCCATGATCGCCTGGCGCTGCTCCTGCGTGGTCTTCGTCGTGCCGTAGCCGAGGCCGTAGCCGGAGAGCTGGATCGTGTCGCCGGCCAGCGTCTCGGGCGGCGTCGTGGAGCCCTTCGGGAAGGCCGGGTGGCCCTTCACGGCCGGGCTCACGCGGCCGAGGTCCTCGGCCTCGACCCGGATGAACGCGAAGTCCCACTCGGTCGCGTCCGCGTCGCCGATGAACGCGACGTGGCCGAAGGTCTCGCCGTCGATGTCCTGGACCGGCTGGCCGACCTGCTCCACGCAGTGGGCGGCGGTGCCGAGGTAGGTGCTGCTCCCGCCCGTGTAGACGAAGTTCATGGTGCAGGAGCCCGCGTCGGTCTCGTGATAGGCACCGGGCTGCAGCGTGCCGGCCCCGCCGCCCTAAGGGGCCGTCGATCTTCAAGTGCGCGGTTTGATCGTGTAGTTCCACTCTGGGTGGAACGGGTGGCGGTCGATCTGGACGGCGGCGAGGTCGGCGTCTGAGACCTTGACCTTGTCGGGGTAGGTGCGCTCGTCGAGGCGGGCGTAGACCTTCAGACCGGTGCTGGTGCTGGTCGCGCCGATCAGGTCGATGATGACCTGGCGACTGATCAGCGGCTTGGCGCGCCAGTTGAGGCTGATGAAGCTAAAACAGGCGGTGCTCGATCTTGTTCCACTTGCTGGTGCCCGGCGGGAAGTGGCAGACGCGAACGGCGAGGCCGGTCTCGTCGGCGAGGCGCTGGAGCTCGGTCTTCCACAAGCGCGTGCGGTTGCCGTTGGAGCCGCCGCAGTCGGCGGTGATCGTCAGCGTGGTCGCGTCGGGGAAGCGCTGTTGTCCGAGGTGCTCCCACCAGCTGCGGATCGACGCGACCGCGAACGCGGCGGTGTCGTGGTCGATCCCGACCGACACCCAGCCCTCGTTGTGGGCCAGGTCATAGATGCCGTACGGGATTGCCTTGCCCAGCCGCTTGTCTTTGAAGTCGTGCGTGCGCACCAGCTCGGGCTCGCCCTTGGGGCGCCACTCGCGGCCGCCGTTCTTGAAGTCTCCGACCAGCTCCTTCTTCTTGGTGTCTAACGCCGACCTCGCGGTAATGCCGACCTCGGGTTGAACCGGTCCACCGGTCGCGGTGATCGCCGTGATCGGGGTCGGCATGATCGCTTAGAGGCCTTCGAGGAAGGCGATGAGCTGGTCG
>JBOGYU010000228.1:0-7482 GCA_050696935.1 Solirubrobacteraceae bacterium
GCCCTCCGGAGCGCGCGCTCGAGCTGCTGGACGAGGCGCTCCCGCTCGTCGCCGACGGACCGAGGCGCGCCGACGTCCAGCTCCTCCGCGCCCGCGTCCAGGCCCGCGTCGGCACCTCCGCCGCGGCCGCGGAGCTGCTCGTGACCGAGGCGGACAGGATCGCGCCCCTCGACCCCGTCCGCGCCGCGACGATGACCATGGCCGCCGTGCAGCCGTTCTTCGAGGCGGGCCGGAACGGGACGGGGCTCGAGACCGCCCGCCGCGGCCGGGAGCTGGCCGAGCAGGCGGGCCTGCCCGAGATGCCGGCCGGCCTCCCGCTCGCGATGGCCCTGCTGCTGTGCGGGGAGCGCCCTCGCGCCAGGCCGCTGCTCGAGCGTGCCGTCGACTGGCTCGACGCCGCCGACGACCGCTGGGCGCTCGGCCCGGTGCTCTTCTTCGGCGTCGGCCAGGCGTTCATGTGGATGGAGGACCACGAGCGCGCCGGGCGCATCCTCCGCGCGGGCATCGAGCAGGCACGCGCGTGGAGCGCCCCCGGCCTGCTCCCCTACGGCCTGCTCTCGCTGGGCGAGCTGGAGTTCCGCGGCGGCCGCTGGGCCGCCGCCCTCGCGGCCGGCGACGAGGCGGTGCGGCTCTCGGAGGAGACCGGCCAGCTCAACGACATCGCCTACGCGCTCTCGATCCTGGCCCGCGTGGAGGCGGCGCTGGGCCGGGAGGCCGAGTGCCGCGCGCACATCGCACGCTCGCTCAGCCTGATCGAACGGCTGGGTGCCGACGTCGTCCGCACCTACGTGGGCGCGGTCGAGGGCCTGCTCGAGCTCGGCCTCGGCCGCGCCGAGGAGGCGATCGCGGCGCTCGAGGGCATGACGAGCTTCCTCGCGCGCTGGCCGGGCGAGGACCCGGCCGTGCTGATGTGGGCGCCCGACCTGATCGAGGCGTACGTCCGGGTCGGCCGCCGCGACGACGCGAACGGCCGGCTCGCCGCATTCGAGGCACAGGCCGTCCACAGCAGCAGCCCGTGGGCGCACGCCGCCGCCGCCCGCTGCCGCGCCCTGGTCGACGACGACGAGGATCGGTTCCGCGAGGCCCTCGCCCGGCACGAGCACATCCCCATGCCCTTCGAGGCCGCCCGCACGCAGCTCTGCCTCGGGGAGCGGCTGCGGCGCGCCGGCCGGCGGGTCGACGCGCGGGAGCACCTGCACGAGGCGCTCGACGCCTTCGACCGGCTCGGCGCGCAGCCATGGGCCGAGCGCGCCCGCGGCGAGCTGCGGGCGTCAGGCGAGCGGGTCCGCCGCCGCCCGCCCGCCGCGACCGACCGGCTGACCCCGCAGGAACTCCAGGTCGCCCTGGCGATCGCCGAGGGAGCGAGCAACCGCGAGGCGGCCGCCGCGCTCTTCCTGAGCCCGAAGACGATCGAGTTCCACCTGCGCAACATCTACCGGAAGTTGGGCATCCGCTCCCGCACGCAGCTGGTCCGGGCGGTACTCACGAGCCCCGATCAGGCCCCGCCTGAGCCCGCGCTGAGCGGCCCGGACGGCCGCTAGACTTGGCCGTCACGGCCCCTATGGAGGAGCGCCCTTGCAGGAAATGGTCATCTACGGCGTGAGCTTCGACATGGTTGGCAAGCAGCCGATCGTGCTGCTCAAGGCTGTCGACACGAACAAGTTCCTGCCGATCTGGATCGGGCATCCCGAGGCCGCCGCGATCCTGATGAAGCTGCAGGGCGCCTCCACGCCGCGGCCGATGACGCACGACCTCCTCTTCGACATGCTCGGGGAGCTCGAGGTCGCGTGCACGCGCGTGTCCGTCACCGAGCTGCGGGAGAACACCTTCTACGCGTCGATCACGCTCGCCGTGAACGGCCGCGAGGTGGAGATCGACTCCCGTCCCTCCGACGCCCTGGCGCTCGCCGTCCGCTCCGGCGCCCCGATCTTCGCCGCCGAGGACGTGATCGCCGAGTCCGCGATCGAGTTCGAGCACGAGGTCGAGGACACCGAGGAGGTCGTGGACAAGTTCAAGGAGTTCCTCGACCAGGTGACGCCGGAAGACTTCCGCGGGGAGCAGTAGCCAGCCCCACGATCCGGTCGATCAGCGCGTCGAACCCGATCCCGGCCGCCTCGGCAGCCAGGGGAAGCAGCGAGGTCTCGGTCAGCCCGGGGATGGCGTTGGCCTCCAGGACGCACAGTTCTCCCGCGCCGTCGAGCATGAGGTCGACCCGCGCGAACCCCTCGCAGCGCAGCACGCCGTAGGCCGCCAGGGCCAGCTCCTGCGCCCGCGCCGTCGTCTCGGGGCCGATCTCCGCCGGGCACTGGAAACTGGTGCGTCCGATCTCGTAGCGGGCCTCGAAGTCGTAGAAGTCCTCCTCGTACGGGATCGCCTCCACCACCGGGAGCGCCTCCGGCCCGTCCGGCCCGTCGATCACCGACACGGCGAGGTCGCGCCCGGCCACGTAGCGCTCGAGCAGCACCTTGGTGTCGTAGGAGAAGGCCGCGACGATCGCGCCCGGCACGTCCGCCGCCGAGCGGGCGAACTTCACGCCGAGCGCCGAGCCCTGGCCGGCGGGCTTGACGACGATCGGGAACTCGAGCCGCTCCTCGATCGCCGGCAGCGCCTTCGCGGCGCCCAGCTCCTCGAAGGCGGCCTGGCTGAAGGCGTAGAAGTCGGGCGTCGGCACGCCGGCGTCGCGCAACTCGTGCTTGGCGATCACCTTGTCCATGCAGCGCACGCAGGCCGACGGCCCGGAGGCCGTGTACGGGACGCCGACCAGCTCGAGCAGCTCCTGCACCGTCCCGTCCTCGCCGCCGCGGCCGTGCAGCGCCACGAACGCCACGTCGGGACGCACGTCGACGAGCCGGTCGACCAGGTCCGCGCCGACGTCGATCGGCACCACCTCGTGGCCGAGCCGCTGGAGCGCGTCCTCCACCCGCGCGCCCGACCGCAGCGACACCTGGCGCTCCAGCGAGCGCCCGCCCTTGAGCACGGCGACCATCACCCGGCCCGCCGCCTCAGCTGCACGACGTTCTCGGCGGGCGGCGCGGCCGGCTCGACGCCCGTGAGCGTCGAGTACAGCGCGACCTGCTCGCGCACGACCTTGCCGATCCGGCGCACGCCCTCGCGGATGTCCTCGTCGCCGACCCCGGAGAAGTTCAGCCGCATCTCCGAGCCGCCGCGGCCATCCAGATATGCCGCGTGGCCGGGCACGAAGGCGACGTTCTCGCGCAGCGCCCGCGCGAGCAGGTCCGTGGTGTCGATGTAGTCCGGCATCCGCGCCCAGATGAACAGCCCGCCGCCGGGGCGCGTCCAGGTCGCCTCGTGCGGGAAGTGCTCGGCGAGCGCGTCGAGCATCGTGTCCCGCCGGCGGCGGTAGAGCTCCGTCAGCGTCCGCAGGTACGCCTGCCAGTCGCGCTCGGCGAAGTAGGTGGCGACGAACTGCTGGGACAGGGTCGGCGAGCACAGATCCACCGCGCCCTTGCCGAGGTTGAGCTTCTCCAGGACGGGCCGCGGTGCGGCGGTCCACCCCAGCCGCAGCCCGGGCGAGAGGATCTTCGAGAACGTGCCGAGGTAGATCACGTACTCGCCGCGGTCGAGCGCGTACAGCGTCGGCAGCGGCTCGCCCTCGTAGCGCAGCAATCCGTACGGGTTGTCCTCGAGCACCAGCAGCTCGCGCTCGCGCGCGATCCGGACGAGCTCCCGCCGGCGCTCGAGCGACAGCGTGACGCCGGCCGGGTTCTGGAACGACGGCACGGTGTAGATGAACTTCGGCACCCGGCCCTCGCGGTCCAGGCGCTCGAGCTCCGCCCGCAGCACGTCGGTCCGCATGCCGTTCTCGTCCATCTCCACCTGCACCACGTCGGCCTGGTAGGAGACGAAGACGGGCACCGCGCCCGGGTACGTGGGCGCCTCGGCCACCACCACGTCGCCGGGGTCGAGCAGCGTCTTGCAGACGAGGTCGATCACCTGCTGGCCGCCTGTGGTGACCAGCAGGTCGTCGGTCTCCACGTGCATCCCCTCGGCCGCCATCACCTCGGCGATGCAGTCCTTGACCTCCTCCATCCCCTCGGTCGGGCCGTACTGGAGGGCACGCGCGGAGGAGTCGACCGCCACGCGCGCCATCAGCGCCGCGAAGTCCTCGGCCGGGAACGTCGACGTGTCCGGCAGGCCGCCGGCCAGCGAGATGATCTCCGGGCGCGCGGTGACCGCCATCAGGTCGCGCATGGCGGAGGACTTCATGACCTGCGTGCGGCGAGCGAACAGCCCCGCGTAGCGCTCCAGGTCGCGCGCGCTGGATCGCGACATGGCCCCATGATGCCGGTTTCGCCTGCTCGTCGGCGCAAGCGCAGACGAGCATGCGACGATAGCTTGCGCCTCCCATGGATTTCGTGCTCGACCTCTTACAGGGCACCGGCATCGCCGCGGCGATCGGCATCCGCCCGTTCCTCCCGGTGCTGCTGGCCGGGGCGCTGGCGTCGGCGGACCTGGGGCTGGACTTCGACGGCACGAGCTTCGCATTCCTGGAGGCTTGGCCGTTCCTGCTCGGCGTGCTCGTGCTCGTCGCGCTGGGCGACTTCGCCGCCCGCCGGGGCGCGACGGAGGCCGGCCCGCTGCTGTGGGCGGCGCTCGCCGTCGCGGTCGCGCTCGGCGCGCTCGAGGGCGCCGGCTCGTTGGCCGACCGCGACCACCCGATCGTCCCCGGCATCGTCGCCGGCGCCGCCGCGGCCGCGCTCGGCTTCTACGCCGCCCGCTCGCTGTTCGCCCGCGTGCGGCGGCGGCTCGAGCCCGATGCGCAGGGTGCCCTGCCCGTCTACGGCGAGGGCGCCGCGCTGGGCGCCGCAGGGGCCTCGATCCTGTTCCCGCCGCTCGCGATCCTCGTGGTCGGCGCCCTGGCTTGGCTGCTGGCCGGCGGGCGCCGGCGCGCCGGCGAGAAGTACGCCGGTCTGCGGATCCTGAGGTAACGTGGCCGAACGGCGGAGCGAAGCGGAACTGTGAGGCCGGGAGGCCGAAGGCCGGTCTTGAAGTTGGTCCTCGCCGTCATCGACGCGATGAAGCCGGCGATGCTCGAGCGCGCGGTGGCGAGCGGCCGGGCGCCGACGCTGCAGCTGCTGATCGAGCGCGGGCAGCACGTGGACGACTGCGTGGCCGCGTTCCCGTCGGTGACGCCGGTGTGCGCGGCCTCGATCGCCACCGGCACAGGGCCCGACAAGCACGGGATCCCGGCGATGAACTGGTACCACCGCGGCGAGGACCGTTACGTCGAGTACGGGACGAGCTTCCGCGCCTCGCAGGCGTTCGGGATCAAGCAGTCGCTGACCGACACGATCTACAACATGAACCTCGAGCACCTGGCGGCGGACGTGCCGACCGTGTTCGAGCGGCTCGACGACGCGGAAGTGCGCACCGCCGGCACGACGTACCTGATGTACCGCGGCCGCCACCGCCACGAGGTGTCCGGCGAGACCGCGCTCACCCGCCTGGCCTCGACCGTGTTCCGCCACGCCGTCTACGGCCCGCGCGAGCTGTTCTACGCGGACATCTTCGCCTCCCGCCGCACGCCCTGCCGCTCGCAGCTCGGCCTCCCGGGCGTGCGCGACCAGCACTCCGGCTGCGTCGCGGAGTACCTGGTCGAGAACGACCTGTTCGACTTCCTGCTGCTCTCCCTGCCCGACAACGACACGCACTCGCACAAGAACGGGCCGTTCGCGCAGGTCGACTCGCTGGCGGGCGCCGACCGCCAGCTCGAGCGGATGATGGACGCCGCCGGCGGCCCGGACGCCTTCCTGGAGGACCACGCGGTGATCGTGTGCTCGGACCACTCGCAGTCGCGCGTGGACAAGGAGGTCGACCTGTTCAAGGCGTTCGACGGGTTCGGCCTGCTGCCCGCCGGGCGCGCGCGCGGCGAGGACGCCGAGATCGCGCTGTGCCCGAACTCCCGCGCCGCCCAGGTGTACGTGCTCGACCGGGAGCGGCGCCCGGAGCTGGTGCCGCGGATCGAGCGCACGCTGCTGGCGCTGGAGGGCGTCGACGTCGTGCTGCGGATGACCGACCACCCCGACGGCGAGGCGGCGATCCGGGGGGAGCGGGGCGAGCTGCGGTTCGCGCCGCGCGGCGACCTGCTCGACGCGCGGGGGGAGCGCTGGCACGTGGAGGGCGACCTGCAGGTGCTCGCGCTCCAGGTGCGCGACGGCCGGATCGCCTCCGCGACGTACCCGGACGCGCTGGGGCGCGCGTGGGCGGCGCTGCGCACCCGCACGGCGGGGGAGGTGCTCGCGTCGGCGAAGCCCGGCTACGAGTTCCAGGACTGGGGCGGCGCCCACCACGTCGGCGGCGGCTCGCACGGATCGCTGCACGCCAACGACTCGCTCGGCTCGCTGCTCTGGTGCGGCACCGGCCCGGACTCGGCGGACGCGCGCGAGCAGTGGTCGCTGCGCGACGTGGTCCCGATGGTGTGCGAGCACTTCGGCGTGCGCTGATCCTCCTCCTCGTCGCCGTGCCGGGCGAGGCGCAGGCGCAGGACTCGTGGCGGCTGGTCCCGGCGGAGGCGATCGAGATCGCGGCCCGCACGCCGGAGGTGCGGAGCGAGCGGCGGCCGGGCGCCGACCTGCGCGCGTTCCGCGACTCCCGCCGCCGGTGGCGCGTCGTGCTCGGCGACCGGCTGGCTCTCATCTACGTGGACGACCGCACCGGCCGCGTGATCGAGGCGTGGACCGGCGTGCAGGTGGAATGGCCGATGGCGCGCGGGTATCCCGGCGCGTTCGGGCGGGCGGTGACCGCGCCGTGGGTGTGGATCGGCCTGTCGGTGCTGTTCGTGCTGCCGTTCCTGCGCGGCTCGCCCCGGATGCTGCACCTCGACCTCGCCGTGCTGCTCGCCTTCGGGCTCTCCTACGCGGCGTTCAACGCGGCCGAGATCGGGATCTCGGTCCCGACGGTCTACCCGCTGCTCGCCTACCTGCTCGTCCGCATGCTGTGGGTGGCGCGGCGCCCGCCGGCGCCGCCGCCGCCCCTGCGCACCCCCGCGGCGTTCCTCGCCGCCGCGCTGATGTTCCTGATCGGCGCCCGGATCGCGCTCAACGTGGCTGGCAACGTGATCGACGTCGGCCAGGCGAGCGTGATCGGCGCGGACCGCCTCGCGCACGGCGAGCCCCTCTACGGCGCCTTCCCGGACGCCATCCCGCGCGGCGACACGTACGGCCCGATCGTCTACGCGGCCAACGCCCCGTTCGAGCTCCTGCTGCCGCCGCGCGCGGCCGGCCACGCGGCGGCGCTGGCCTTCGACCTCGGCTGCCTCGCTCTCCTGTACCGGATCGGCGGCCTCCTGCCCGCCTACCTGTGGGCGGCGTACCCGTTCACGGCGCTCGTCTCGGCGGCGGGCGCCAACGACGCGCTCGTGACGCTGCTCGTGCTCGCAGCGCTGGCGGCGACGACGAGGCCCGCCGCCGCCGGCGCGCTCACCGCCCTCGCCGGCCTGACCAAGCTCGCCCCGCTGGCGCT